>CADBLV010000303.1 GCA_902795555.1 uncultured Eubacteriales bacterium
ACCGAATGACATCGCCCGGTATAAACATGGTTTTTCTGTTTACATTTCTTTCAATATATGGTATAAAACTGTATTGGAATTCAGCCGCTGCCACCATTTGCGGTAGTCGGTCATAAGATATGGCCGATATGATTCATGCTGTGTATGATTCCGATCAACGAGGTGACCGAAAATGACTGCAACCCGCAGAATCCTGACGTTTTTCACAACCGTGTTGATCGTCCTCGCGGCGATGATGCTGCTGGGCGGTGTAGTGCTGGTCCGGCGCAGAAAGCGGTCCCGGCGATGAACAACGAAAAGACGGAAGATCTGGTGCAGGCCATCGCCGTGTCTTTGCAATGAGTCGGCAGCGGAGTGGGAAGGAAGAGCCCTGTATGCCGCGATAAGTCGGCAGCGGAGCGGGAGGGAAAAACCCGGCATGCTGCGATTCTGCGGAACGGAAACAGCAGGATCGATTTGATGAGAGACAAATTCATGGAGAGTGAAGGAAATGAAAAAAGCCATGATACGGATCCTGGCGCTGCTGATGACGGGCCTGGCGCTTTTCAGCCCCTGGATGACAGCCGGCGCGAAAACGGAGACGGCCTCGTCGGAAGCGATTCCGATCCGGGTACTGATTATCCCGAAATTCGAAATCGGGGAAATGAACGGGGATTATCCGGGGGAAGCCCAGTACTATTACGAACGATATCTGGACGGAGGAGAAAAATACGAAATCATGGGCGGCCCGGAAATCCTGTCACTGTACGTCAAAGACGGGATCGCGCTCTTTCTGACGGGCATCGGGAAAATCAACGCCGCATTATGCACAGTGGCTGTGCTCTCCGACGAGCGGTTTGATTTTTCCAATGCCTACATCCTTTCCACCGGTTGCGCCGGTTCGGCGAAGGGAAGCACCGTGATGGGCGATATGTTTGTCATCAGCACTACGGTGGACTACGATCTGGGACATCACGCGGACATCCGGGACATGGAGAATCAAACGGGAGAAACCTGGTTTCGCGATGAAAGCTTTGACGCCACGGCCGTGCACCGGCTGGACCCGGAACTGACGGACAAAGTCTGGAATCTGGTCAAAGACCTGCCGATGGAGACCACGGAAAAAACCCGGAACTTTATGAGCAGGACCTTTGACGGCGCGGAATGGGCCATTCGGGATCCAAAGGTGATGCGGGGCACCACAGTGACCGCTGACAACTACTGGAAGGGCGAATACGACCACGCCAACGCCCTGAAGATGATCCGGGTGTACGGATGTCCGGACCCCTTTGTGACAACGGAGATGGAAGACAACGCCGTTTGCGCGGCAGCCCGATGGATGGGCCTCCTGGACAGGGTGATCGTTCTGCGGGTGAGCGTGAACATGGATGTGTTTATGAACGGCGCAACCCCCGAACGCCTCTGGGATGCTGAATATGATAGCAGTACAGATCTTTATGAGAATAACCTGGAAGCCGCCGACATCTTCGAAACATCCATGAAGAACAACTTCACCGTCGGCAGCACGATTATCGACGCCATTCTGGCCGGCGATTTCTGACGACCCTGATGGCAAAACACCCGGTCGCGGGCAAAATTCCGGGATCCCTGACGAAGAAAAAGCGCGTTTCACACCGCGGAATAAAGGAGGATTTTTGAATGCAGTACAGACAGTTCGGAAACACTTACATGATCCGGATCGATCTCGGGGAAGAGATTCTGCAAAACCTGAAACAGGTTTGCTCCCGGGAAGGCATCCGTCTCGCGCAGGTGAGTGCCATCGGCGCAACGGATCACGCGGTGGTCGGCGTTTATGATCTGGCGGAGCAGCGGTATCATCAGGAAGCACTGGATGGGTTCATGGAAATCACCAATCTGTCCGGCAATGTGACGGAAATGAATGGGGAACCCTATATTCATCTCCATGTAACCCTTGCGGATCAGCAAAACATCCTCCACGGCGGTCACGCCCTGGAGCTGCGGGTCGGTGCGACCTGCGAGATGTTTGTTCAGGTCCTGGACGGAACGGTAAGCCGGAAAAAGAATGAAGCCCTGGGAATCAATCTGTGGACGTTCTGACGGTCACAGATTCCCCCTGCCCGGCCGCCTCACATCCCAAGTCCGATGAATAAAAGGCTGGCCGGAAAGATGAACACATTCCGGTCTCCGGCATTTGACATCCGATCCGGAGACAAAAGGAGATCATTGATGGATGGATATGTATTGAAATCCGCCCGGTATCTGGCCCAGGAGATGCTCTCCAGAGTGATTTCTCCCGGAGATACCGTTGTGGATGCCACCACCGGAAACGGATACGACACCGAATTCCTGTGCCGGCTGGTTGGTGAATCTGGGCGGGTTTATGCCTTTGACATTCAGCAGGATGCGTTGCGCGTTGCGGAAACCCGGCTGCGGGAAGCCGGACTGCTGTCCCGCGCCGCGCTGATCCATGCCGGACACGAGCACATGGCAGAATATATCGATTCGCCCGTGGCCGCTGTCGTCTTTAATCTCGGCTGGCTTCCCGGCGGGGATCATACGGTCACCACCCGGTGGGAAACCACCAGAGCCGCCGTTGAGGCTGCCGTATCTCTCCTGTGAATCGGCGGAATCGTCACGATCTGTGTTTATCCTGGGCATGAAGAAGGGCAGCGGGAGCAGCGGGAGCTGACCGCTTTTCTGGCTGCGATGAGCAATAAAAAATATAACATCCTTTCGCAGCGCTTCCTGAATGCGTCTTCCGGCGCGCCGGAATGTTTTGTTGTGCAGAGAATCTCCTGACCGGGCCCCTCCCCTGTCAAAATTCTTTGTCAAAATTCTTTGTCAGAATTCTTCTTTCCATATGACGTCCGTTTCATCCGCGGAAGGTTCCTGAAAAAGAGCTTCCACTTTTCGAATCAGGCCCTCGTCCACATAATAGGAATCCGCATTTCCCTGCGCATTCCGCTTTCTGATTCTCCTTTGCCATTCCTCCGGGCTGATTTTCAGATAATGAATCTCGAAAGGAATTCCCCGTTCCCGATAAAAACTCCTGATACGGTCGCGATGCTCCCTGGTCCATAATCCCCAATCCAGAATCACCTCCATGCCCGCGTTCAGGATCTGAAGGGAAAGGCGAAGCAGGTACTGTTCGGCCCGCAGCACATAGGTATCATGCATTTCCCCTGCTCCTTCCGGAAACAGCGTCAGCGTCATGTCATCGATGGATAAGATCACAGCCCCCAGCTTTTCTTTCAGGATATTCGCATATGAACTTTTTCCGCTGCAAATCATTCCGCATGTCGCGATCACCTTTGGTTTATCCTGCATCGTCGCCTGTCCTCCTCTTACGCTTTGTTTTTTTCGCAAACAATCCGCTCACATCTGCCCTTCGCTCCCGCTCTCGTGGATCGCGAGCAAAAGCTGCCTCGGCACTCGTCGGCGGCGTCATCCCCTCGTTGTCGTCATAAGCGGCACCGTCCCCGCACAGTCCTCATCGGCAGCGCAATTCCTGCGCTGCCGTCATTTTCCGCCTGGGATAGGGTCAGATTGAACCAGGATCCCGTTTCTCCCGTGGCCGTAATACCGGAAGCAGGCCAAAGCGGCGGCATCCAGGCGCTCGCCGGGAAGGCGGATCGGAACGGCCGGGGGACAGCTGACCTCCGGATCGGCCAGACCGCGACCCTCCGCCTCCTCCGGAGAGACGCGAACCGCCGGGGACAGGAGTGCTTCCCGGAGGGAGCAGACCCGTTCCGGGATGCCGGGATCCGGAAGGGTTTCCGGCAGGGGATCCTTCAGGGGGATCGACAGCAGAACCTTCTCCAGGCGGCGCCAGTCCTCCTCCGATGTGTCCGGGGACGGCATGAGCGTGACAAAATCCGGATCCGCAAATTCACATTCCAGATTCTCCGCGCGAAGAATCTCCGCTAGGGCAAGGCCGGTAGAGCCCCTGGACTTCGGGGCCAGGGTCAGCTTCATCGGCTCCTCCCCTGCCCCTTTCCAGCCATTCTCCGCCAGGAGCCCCTTCAGGGCGTTCAGCCGTTTCACGGTTTCCGCCAGTCGGGCCGGAAAAGGGCCGGCCAGCTCTGCGTTCACCCGATCCAGGGACTGAAGGATGAGCCAGGAAGGGCTGGTCGAACCAAACAGGGCCATGGCTTCCTTCGCCCGGCTTTGCCAGATCCGGCATGCGCCTTTCCTGATATGCAGATAGGCCGCGCCGGTCAGACATGGCAGCGTTTTATGGGCGGAATCACAAACCAGATCCGCGCCCTGGGAAAGAGGGTGCTGATCTTCCGGAAGGAATTTCAGATAGGCCCCGTGGGCATTATCCACCAGGAGCGGAACATCGAAACGGCGGCAGACCCGGGCCAGTTCTTTCACCGGCGCCAGATGGCCGAGGTAATCCGG
>CADBLV010000304.1 GCA_902795555.1 uncultured Eubacteriales bacterium
GTTTCCCGTGCTTGCTTCCCGAACCACCTCAAAGGCGGCGGAAGCGGCTTCCGCGCTCATCAGCAGCTGGGGCAGGAAGAGGGTTTTCTTTTCAAATCCTTCGCCGACTTCGTTCAGGGCGGGGATGATTTCCTCCTGAATGACAGCCAGGGGATCCTTTTCCCGAATCAGCTCCGCGGCTAGCTCCGCGGCCCGGCGGCGGAACCCTTTGACGACTGCCCGATTCAGAGAGGCGACGTTTTCCTGGGTCGCGGCGGCAGGGGCAGCCTCGGGGGCAGCCTGAATCCAGTCCCCGCAATTGGGATCCATCCGGTGCAGCGCACGGAATCCCCGCCAGGTTCGCATCATGGCGTCGGAGAAAGGATTCATGATCGCGGCGGAAAGCCCCCGCTCCAGGGCCAGGGCGAAGAACACGGCGTTGAGCCCTTCCCGGTTGGGGAGGCCGAAGGAGACGTTGCTGACGCCGAGGCTGGTGTGGCAGCCGAGTTCCTGTCGGATGCCTTCCAGGGAGCGCAGGGTCACTTCCGCGGCTTCCGGCGCGGCGGAGACGGTCATGGTCAGCGTGTCAAACACCAGATCTTTTTCAGAAAGCCCGTATTTCCGGGCCTCTGTAAGGATTCTCCGGGCGATGGCCATCCGGCCTTCCACGTTTTCGGGAATCCCGCTTTCGTCCAGCGTCAGGGCGATCACAACGCCCCCGTATTTCTGCACCAGGGGGAAGATGGCGTCCATGATTTCCTGCTTGCCGCTGACGGAATTGATCAGGGCTTTTCCGTTATAGATCCGCATCGCCGCTTCCATCGCGGCAGGATCGGAAGTGTCGATCTGCAGGGGAAGTGCCGTCACGGCCTGCAGCTCCGTGACCAGGCGGGACAGCACCGCGGGCTCGTTAATCCCCGGAACGCCAACGTTCACATCCAGCAGATGAACGCCCTTTTCCTCCTGCAGGTTGGCCTGCTCCAGCACATAGCTCCAGTCTTCCTCCAGTAGGGCCTGTTTCAGACGTTTTTTACCGGTGGGATTGATCCTTTCGCCGATCAGCAGCGGTTCTTTTCCGAAGCAAACCGCCTGTGCGCCGGAGCAGACGACGGTTTCGGCTTTCGCCTCAATCGGCTCTGGCATCATTCCTTCCAGCGCCGCGGCCAGGGCGGTGATATGGGCCGGGGTCGTGCCGCAGCAGCCTCCCAGAATCCGGGCGCCTTCCCGGGCCAGGGAGACTTCTGTGGCGGCAAATTCCTCCGGAGTTACGTCATATACGGTTTTCCCGTTTTCCACCCGGGGAAGCCCCGCGTTGGCCTTCATCAGGACGGGGACGGAAGCGTGGCGCAGGTATTCCCGGACCACCGGGGCCAGCTCCTTCGGCCCGAAGGAACAGTTGACGCCGATCGCGTCCGCGCCCATGCCCTCCAGCAACGCCACCATGCCCATGGGGGAGGCGCCGGTCATCAGACGGCCGTTCTCGCTGTAGGCGTTGGAAACAAACACGGGCAGCCCACAGCCTTCCTTCACGCCCAGCAGCGCTGCCTTCGTTTCCAGGGCGTCGTTCATCGTTTCGATCAGGATCAGGTCCGCTCCGTATTTTTCGCCCATCCGGGCCAGAAAGGTGAAGTTTTCGACTGCTTTTTCAAAATCAAGTTCTCCGATGGGCTTCAGCAGCTTTCCGGTCGGGCCGAGATCCATCGCCACCCAAACCGGCGCCTCTTCCGGGCCTGAAGCGTTCTGCGCCGCGGCGTCCCGGGCCCTCCGGGCGATGGAAAGAGCGGAGGAAATCAGCGTCTCCGCCTCCTCCGTAGTATAATGGAAGAGATTGACTCCGAAGGTATTGGAGGCAACCACGTTGGACCCCGCCCGATAATAGGCCTCATGCAGGGCGAAAATCTCCTTCGGCCGGGACAGGTTCCAGGATTCCGGACGCTCCCCGCTTTTCAGGCCCGCCGCCTGCAAAACCGTGCCTGTGCCGCCGTCCAGCAGCAGAAAATGCTCTCGCAGGTAGTCCTTCACGTTCACGGGCTGATTCCTCCCTTCAGGATGGCGGACAGGTTGTTGAGAATGGCTGCGGCCACATCGGGCTTGTTCATCGTGTAAACATGCACATTGCGTACGCCGTTGGCATACAGGTCGATAATCTGATCAGTGGCATAGATGATGCCCGCCTGCTTCATGGCGTCCGGGTTGACGCCGAAACGGTCCACCAGGGATCGGAATCGGGTGGGCATGAAGCTGCCGGACAGCTTCATGGCGCGTTCGACCTGACTGGCGCTGGTGATGGGCATGATGCCGGGAATCACGGGCACATGAATTCCGGCCTCCCGAATCCGATAAAGATAGCGGTAGAGAATGTTGTTGTCAAAGAACATCTGGGTCACCAGGAATTCGCATCCGGCGTCCACCTTCTCCTTCAGCCGCCGGATATCCTCCACAGAGTTCGGGCTTTCCGGATGAATTTCGGGATAGCAGGCTCCGCCGATGCAGAAATCCGCCCCGGAGGCCTTCAGATCCCGGATGAGATCCACTGCGTATCGGTAATCCGCCTTGCTCCGGTTCGAAGCGGCCAGCTCCGGTGTCAGATCGCCCCGCAGGGCCAGCACGTTTTCAATCCCCGCGTCCTGCATGGCCTGGATCCGCTGTCGGACGGTTTCGCGGGAGGAGGAAACGCAGGTCAGATGAGCCAGGGTCGGCACTCCCAGGTTTTTCATCAAATCCTCTGCGATTTGCAGGGTATATTCCGATGTGCCGCCTCCCGCTCCATAGGTCACAGAAATATAGGAAGGCCGAAGACGGGCGATCTCCTCCGTCGCCTGCTTCACGCTGTCAAAAAGGGTGGAGGTTTTCGGGGGGAACACTTCAAAGCTCAGATGCAGCTGGTTCTGCCTCAGCAATTCTGTCAGTTTCATAGGAAAATCACCTCCTTATCATTGTGCAACAGAATGCCCGGGAAATCAAGGGGCGGAATCGCACTTCTCGGGTTTGTAAAAAACGGGAAAAAAAGATCAAAAAAATTACAAAAGGAAGAAGGATTTTCTCCAAACGCGTCGAAATTCTTAATCAGAGCAAAAGGAAAGGGCGTGGTGCCCATGGCACAGGGTATCGCGGTTCCGCCGGGCGGGATGACCGGGAGCTGCGCTTGTTTCGGCATCCACCAAATGTGAAAGGAGTCCGTACTGATTTATGAGACTGTCCATTGTTGCGAGAAATATGTCGGTGACCCCCGCGATCACCAAGCGGATTGAACGGAAAACGGAAACCATGGGACGGTATCTGCTGCCCGACACGGAGATGCAGATCCGCATGCGGAAGGAAAAGAACGACCGCAGAGTCGTGGAGATCACGGTGCCCATGGGAAAGAATGTCATCCTGCGCAGCGAGAGCTCCGCAGACGACAACCTCTTCCTGGCGATTGATACGGCGCTGGCCAAGATGGAGCGGCAGATCCGGAAGCACCGGACAAAGCTGGGCAAGAACCTGAGGGAGGAAGCGTTCACAGAAATTCCGGAATACATCGAGGAGGATCTGGAGGAGGAAGAAGCCCGGAAGATTGTCCGCCGGAAGACGTTCCCGGTGCGCCCCATGAGCGTGGAAGACGCCATCATCGAAATGGAACTGCTGGGACACAGCTTCTTCGTCTTTGTGAATGTGGACACGGAACGGACCAACGTGCTGTATCTCCGGAAGGATGGCGATCTGGGCCTTCTGGAGCCGGAAGCCTGATCATCGGTCTGAAGCAACAACACCCCGAGCCGGGATCCAGCCGCGCGGGAATGCCATTAAGACGCGGATTAGAAGATTCAACCGCGAAGAGTTATGCACTGCAAGCATCGGAAGCATCATAGCGGAAGGAAAACCGGCCGGGCCGACATACAACCCGGGGCCGCGGAGGCGGCCCCATTTTTTGTGCGCCGGAATTGACAATTCCCTTTTTCCGGCATATGATGAAAGCGGACACAAACGGAAAAGAAGCGGAAACGGAGCAACGCCGGGATGACAGGCGGGAAGGAGGAAGCAGGGAAAATGGAAACACGCTGTGATGATCGTCCCATCATCGCCGTATGCACGTCCTGGGAGGACGTGGAAAACCTGAACCTGGTTCTGAACGCCCTGATCGAAGCGGCGGAGGGCCAGGGATTCCTGCCTCTGTGTATTCCTTTTGACCGCAGCGGCGTGGAAGCCCGCGGAGAAGAGAGCATCGGGGAATTTGTTTCCGCTTTCGATCTGCCGAATCTGGCGGGGTTCCTGCTCTTTGGGGAGATGATCCGTTCCGATGCCATCAATGGCCGTCTGATCCGCCTGGCCCATCGGAAAAAGCTGCCGGTTTTCATGCTGGAGCGTGAATACGAGGGCTGTATCAATCTTTCTTTCTCCTATCTGGAAGGCTTTGAAATGGTAGCCCGGCATATGGTGGAGGATCACGGATGCCGGAAGATCGTCATGGTCGGGGGCATTCAGGGCAACCCATTCTCTGAAGCGCGTATTTCCCTGTGCCGAAGGATTCTGGAAGAACACGGCGGATCGCTGCCGCAGGATCAGGTGATTTACGGGGATTTCTGGGATGAACCCACCTATCGGGCCCTGGATGCCTATTTTGCCGGAGGCGGGGAGATGCCGGAAGCCTTCCTGTGCGTCAACGATGCCATGGCCATCGCCGTCAGTGTCTATCTGTCAGAGCGGGATGTGCAGGTGCCGGGGCAGGTGCTGGTCGCCGGCTTTGACGGCATCCTTCCCGGAGAAAATCATCAGCCATCTATTACGACGGCCAGGCCTGATTTTGCGCGGATGTTCGGCATGATGCTGGAGAAAATGAAGGACTGGCGGGAGGAGGAAACCGGGCGCACGGAAACCTGGCCGGTGCCCTTTGTATTCATTCCCCGGGAATCCTGCGGATGCGCCCGGGAAAACGTGTTTCTGACCACACAGAAGATCGGAGAGCTGAAAATCAGCAATCTGATGTATAATCGGCATATCCGGGCTATGGGAAATTTCATCAGGAAAACCCTGAGCATGTCCTCTCTGGACAGGCTGCGGGATCATCTGTCTTCCTTCCTGGCCCTCTGGCCGAATCCGTATTATTTCGCGGCGGTGCTGGAGGAGAAGAATCGGAATCTGGCCGTGCCCATTCTTCATGGGCGACATGGACAGTTTGAAACCGGGGCGCCCTTCCGCTGGCAGGGTGCGCCGCTGCCCGATGCGGAGGCCGTGCGGAAGGATCCTGCGGTTCGCATTCTCCTGGCCCAGCTTTTGCAGAATGAAGAAGAAACCATGGGCTATCTGGTTTCCGGCCTTCAGCAGTGGAACCTGCGGGAGCAGGAACGCTTTGAGGAGGAAGCGCTGTTCTTCTCTGCGGCCCTCAACGCGGTCATCGGAAACCGTCGTTTGAAGGAGGCCAACAACGCGATTCTCAGGATGGCGGAGCATGATTATCTGACGGGAATCTATAATCGCTGGGGATTTCTGCGCGAATTGGAGCGCCGGCTGGGGCTTCCCGAGTCCCGGGGACAGGTGTTGACCCTCTTTGCCATGGATATGGACGGGCTGAAAACCATCAATGATGTCTACGGCCATCAGGAAGGAGATTTTGCCATTCAGTGCCTGGCCAACGCGCTGAAGAAGGAAACGGAAGGGAAAGGGA
>CADBLV010000305.1 GCA_902795555.1 uncultured Eubacteriales bacterium
ATGTGCATTCCTTCCACCCAGATTTCCCCATTTCGGACCTGAGCCCAGCTTTCCTTCAGATTGACCCGGCCCAGGCGGACGCTCTTGACTTCCGTGCCAAAGAGGGCGAGACCGCATTCGATCTTCTCCTCCACGAAATACTCGTGATACACCTTCCGGTTCTGCACGAGGGTCTTGATCCCCTTCTGACGCGGCATAGCAACATCCTCCCGCAAAAGAGTATAGCATAATTCCGTGCTCTTTTCAATCTCCACTTTCTCTGGTATAATCAATTTCAGAAATACGACCGGGAGGTACAAAACGATGTCTGATCTGCACATGATGGCCCGGGACGGCAAAGAAGCTTTTTATACGCTGGCCTCCGCCTCCAATGAGCAGCGGAACGCGGCGCTTAGCGCCATGGCCGACGCTTTACGGGAAGAGGCCGAAGCCATTTTCCGGGCGAACGCGGCGGACGTGGCCCAGGCCAGGGAAGGAAATCTGGCCGCGCCGCTTTTGAGCCGGCTGGGATTCAACGAAGGAAAACTGGAGCAGGTGATTCACGGGCTGCGGGATTTGCGCGATCTGCCGGATCCCCTGGGCAAAACCACACTCAGCACGGAGCTGATGCCCGGACTGGAACTTTATCGGGTGACCAGCCCGATCGGCCTGGTCGGAGTGATTTTTGAGAGCCGTCCGGATGCCCTGGTGCAGATCGTTTCCCTGTGCATCAAGAGCGGAAACGCCGTGCTGCTCAAGGGCGGATCGGAAGCGCTGCGGACCAACCGGGTTCTTTGCGACTGCATCCAGGCGGCGCTGCGGAAAGCGGGACTTCCCGCGACCTGCGTCCAGCTGCTGACCTCCCGGGAGGAAGTGGCCGCCATGCTGAAGGAAGACGAGCTGATCGACCTGATCATCCCCCGGGGGAGCAACGCCTTCGTGCGGTATATCATGGACAACAGCCGGATTCCTGTGCTGGGGCACGCTGACGGGCTCTGCCATGTGTACATCGACAGGGACGCGGATCCGGCCATGGCGATTCGCGTGGCAGCGGACAGCAAAATTCAGAACGTTTCCGTGTGCAACGCCATGGAAACCCTGCTGGTGCACCGGGAGATCGCCGGGAGCGTTCTGCCGGGGCTGCGGGACGCGTTGGAAAAGAAGCACGTTGAGATTGTCGGGGATGAGGAAACCCGGAAATGGATTGACTGCGCGGCGGCCACCGAAGAGGACTGGCGCACGGAATATCTGGATTACAAGCTGAGCATTAAAACAGTATCCTCCGCGGAGGAAGCCATCGATCATATCAACCGATACGGCTCGCATCACACGGACAGCATCATTACGGAGAACGCCGAAACCGCTGCCGACTTCCTGAACCGGGTGGACAGCGCCGGAGTTTACTGGAACTGCTCCACGCGATTCGCGGACGGCTTTGTATACGGATACGGCGCGGAAGTCGGCATCGCGACGGGGAAGATTCACGCCCGAGGGCCCATGGGGCTCGAAGGGCTGACAACCTATAAATATAAACTGATCGGATCCGGACAGACCATGGGCGAAGTGAAAGAACGGAAGATTCCTTATACACATACGTCCCTGCACCGAGAGGATCCGACCCGGAGGGGAAAGGAATAACAGGCCATGATGAGACTTCAGAAATACCTGGCGATGTGCGGGGTTTCCTCCAGACGGGCCGCCGAAAAAATGATCGCCGACGGACTGGTTCAGGTGAACGGGATCACCATCAGGGAGATGGGCGTCCAGGTTGACGAGGAGCAGGACACCGTCGCCGTTCGGGGGACGATTGTCCGCCCCGAGGCAGAGAAACATTATATCGCCTATAATAAGCCCATCGGGGAAATCACTTCCGCCAGCGATCCGGAAGGACGGCCGACGGTGATGGAACGCTTTCGGGATTATCCGGTCCGCCTGTTTCCGGTGGGCCGGCTGGACTATGACAGCGAGGGGCTGCTGCTGCTGACCAACGACGGAGAGATGATGAACCGGCTGCTGCATCCTTCCCGGGAGATTGACAAGACCTATCTGATCAAAGCTTCCAACGAAGTGACAGACGCGGAGATCGTGCGGCTGCGGCGGGGCGTGTTTGTCGAGGGAAAGCTGACCTCGCCCGCAAAGGTTCGGCTGATCCGCAGGGAGGCTTTTTCCACGACGCTGCTGATATCCATCCATGAGGGGCGGAACCGGCAGGTTCGGAAAATGATTGCGGAGGTCGGCCACCAGGTGGTCAGCCTTCGGCGCGTGGGATTCGGCCCCATCATGCTCGGAGACCTGCCCACAGGCCGATGGCGGCATCTGAACGCAGCGGAAATCGAGAAATTGCAGAAGGCGACGGCCAGATGAAGCCCCGGCGGGGACGGCGGCATCTGAACCTGCAGTTTATTGAGGAGAAACTGAAGAAGGCGACGGCAAGATTGAAGAATTGAAAGGAAAGAGAGGAAAAACGCATGCGCAAAATCAAATGGGGCGTCGTCGGAACGGCGGACATCGCCCACGGGGCAACGATTCCCGGGATGAAGAAGGCGGAGAACTGCGAGCTGTATGCGGTGGCCGGCAGAAGCATGGCGAAGGCGGCGCTTTTCCGGGACGAATTCGGATTTCAGAAAGCTTATGAGAGATATGAGGCGCTGCTACAGGATCCGGAGGTCGAGGCGGTGTATGTTCCGCTGCCCAACAGCCTGCACGCCGAATGGAGTATCCGCGCGCTGGAAGCAGGGAAACACGTGCTGTGTGAAAAACCGCTGGCACCTTCCGAAGCCGAAGCGGCCCGGATGTTCAAGGCCGCCGAGGAGAACGGGGTGTTTCTGATGGAAGCCTTCGCCTATCTGCATAATCCGCTGGTCGAAGCCATTCGGGCGGAAATTGCCTCAGGCGCTATCGGCGAAGTTCGATATATCGACAGCGCTTTCGTGGGCGGAGCCAGGCCGGACAACGATATCCGGATGCGGAAGGAAACCTATGGCGGGGCGTTGTACGATCTGGGCTGCTATCCGGTGAGCCTGATTCTGCGCCTGACAGGGAAGGAACCGGAACAGGTCGAAGCGGCCGCCCGGTTCTCCGCGCAGGACATCGATCTGGAAACATCCGCGATTCTCTTCTTCGACGGCGGCATTACGGCGGCGGCGCATTGCGCCATGGTTCCCGAAATCGGACGGATGGACCGGGTCCGGGTGATGGGAACAGAGGGGGAGATTCAGACTCCCTTCTGGTTCAATCAGCCGGGAGAGATTCCCTATACCGTCGTTCGGGGGAAGACCAGAGTGACAAAGCACGTTGTGGCCAAGGACAATTATCAGCTGGAAGTAGAACAGCTGGGGAAATGCGTTCTCGGAGAGGAAAAACCGTGGGTTTCGAAGGATTTCTCCCTGCAATGCGCGCGGACACTGGACCGGATTCTGGCAAAAATCGGATACTAAAAACAATAAACAGCAGACGAAACGAAAGACAAACCAGGATGCACAAAACCCGAAACCAAAGACGGAACCACTGACAAACCGGAAGTCAGAAAAAGGTGGAAAAAAGACTGAACCAAAGTCTGGAATCAAAGACGGAACCAAAGATGGGAAAACGAGAAGAGGAGTTGAATCACCATGTTCAGAAAGTATTTCGCTTTGATGCTGGCGCTTTGCCTGGCGCTGGGCTGTGCCGTTTCCGCCGGGGCGGAGACTGTGTCGGAAGAGGATCTGATCGGCATCTGGTATAATTATCAGGATAATCCTGTGGTGGAGGGATCCTTCAGCGCCCGGTTTCTGATTTTTGAGGAAGATCACAGCTTCATCAACATGACCTACACTCATCTTCGCAAAGACAAGACGATCGACTATCTGAAGGACGGAAACAAAAAACTTTCTCCCGGTTCCTGGAGCCTGGACGGGCAGACGGTGAACGTGATCAAAAACGGGAAGCCGGATGAGTTCAACACCTATACCTTCGCATCGGCCAACCGACTGATCGTGACAGACAGCACCTGGCGGCTGGAGTATCACAAGCTGGACAAGATTGCCAACGGGATGATTCCCGCTGATCAGACCCCGGGCGTGGAATTTGACGATTTTACGCTGAACACGGTAGAAGAGGTTAATCCGGGACCCAAAGAGGAAGGCCAAATGCTCTTCCAGATGATCCCGAACAGCGTAGACGCGGGCGGAAACACGAATATCAACGGCGCCTATGCGGGCATTGTGGATGAAGAGATTACACCGGAGATTGTCCGGTCGATTGTCGCCGGCAATGAGGAATCTTATCGCGAAGAATATCAGGCGATCGGTTTTACCATGAGCGATTATACCATTGAAAACAGCACCGTCATCTCTCTGGGCGGAAAAAACGCCTGCCTGTGCAGCATGAATTATCAGCTGAGCATGTCAGGATTCTCCATCAGCCTCTATCAGGCTCAGATCTTTGTAAAAAATGAACGGAACGAGGCCTATGTGATGACCGTGACCAGCAGGGATCCCGTGCTGCGGGAAAAAGCGATTGAATATCTGGATTCCATCATTTCCTGGAAATAAGAAGGCCATTTCCCGGAAATAAGGCGGCCATTCGTATCTCAGAGACCGCGGAAAGGCTGCTTCTGCCGCCGAAACAGGGAATGGGGGATGATCCGGAGATGAAACTGCTGACAATCGTTGTTCCATGCTATCATTCCCAGGATTATATGGAGAAGGCCATTGCCTCGCTGCTGCCGGGCGGAGAGGAAACGGAAATCCTGATTGTGAACGACGGATCAACGGATCGCACGGACGAAATCGCCGATGATTACGCCCGGCGCTATCCGGACATCATCCGGGCGATTCATCAGGAAAACGGTGGGCACGGCGACGCTGTGATGACGGGACTGAGAAACGCTACCGGGCTTTATTTCAAGGTCGTGGACAGCGACGACTGGGTGGACGCGGAAGCATACCGCAAAATACTGGATAAGTTGCGAGCTCATTCGAGCGACCCGATCGACATGCTGGTGAGCAACTATGTATATGA
>CADBLV010000306.1 GCA_902795555.1 uncultured Eubacteriales bacterium
GCCAGTGGATTCTTCCGGATATTGGCAAAATACTGTTCTTCCCAGTCAGCCTTATTCGGATCATACAAATTCTTTGAAACCAGCCGGACAGCTTCCCGTACTCTGTCATTGACAGGAAGATCAGCCGGTTTCATATGCGCATCCTCGACCATATCATGAGCCAGGGCTGCTGCAAGCACATCGTCGTCCTTCAGTCCCATAGCCAGTGCATGGCAGGCCATCGTCAGCGGGTGAGCCATATAGGAGCATTCAAACCCGTGCTTCGAACGCCGCTGCTGTGCGCCATGCGCCAGACGCAGCAGTTCCATCACTGCCAGCGTCTGGGACAGTCCCAACATCTGTGCCCGGCCCTTCACAAAAGTGTACATATGGCTGACATCTGAATTAACCGGCTTCAATTCCCAGTTCTTTTCTTCTTCCGCAAACAGGGAATCCAGTGAAAGATCCAGCACCTTTGCGAGGGCCGGCAGGCGATCCGAATCCGGGAGAAACTTCCCCTGCTCCCAGGTACTTACCGCCTGAAATGAGACGCCCAGTTTCTCACCCAGCTGTTCCTGGCTCAGCCCTTTTACTGACCGCGCTGCCCTGATACGATCTCCGATCAGTTTATTCCTGTTCACTCTGTCAGACTTCCTTTCTTCGCGTTAAAACTCGTTCAGATTACCGGTTCCATTATCCATGACGGGGAACAATCTTCCGCTCATTCAGCCCCCTTTCCGCAATAAGCATATCCTAAAAGGAGGCGCGAAACCAGCAGACTCAGATTGAAATTGAATTCCGCAATTCAAGTATAACTTGAATTTTGCGCCTGTCAATACACATGCAGCTTCCTGATCCATAAAATGTCTGTTTGATGGAAAGATCCTGCTTCCCCATGAAACGGAATTGGGCAGGTGGTTCCTGCCGGACGGAGGAACGAAAGTGCAGAATGTACCTTGTACTGTTCGATAAATGGTGGTATAATCAGCGGGTTGCCCCTGAAAGGGGGAACTGGTGTCTGGGCTTACGTCTGTTTCAGCGGGAAGGATGCTTCCCGGGATCGAACCGAGGTACTCAGGCTTTCTCGCTGGCAGGTTGTCAGAGAACTGTCAGGGAGGGACATGACTCAGTAATCCAATAAGGAGTTTTCATGGAAGTATTTCAGAAATTTTATCGATATATCAACCCGAAGATTGATCCGGATGTACAGCATCATATGGACCGTTACTCGATGCGGAGTATCCGTTATGCCTCCATTGCCGTTTGTGCGGTGGAAGCGTTGCTTTTTCTGTACGTGCTTCTGGTCAACATGGGTTCAATAAACCGGTCTTTGATCACCAGCCTGATCAGTATTGGGGCCTGCGTGGTGATGTGCTTCGCGGCAGCACTGCTTTCCTCCTGGTCCCTGCGGAACAAAAATCTCGGTCATAAAGGCTTTGTGGCGATCAGGATCTTCTTTTTTGTCACCTTTATGGCCTGGGCTATCGATGTGGATTTTCGTCACTACCGGGAAGGCACCCAGATGCTGACTTTTTTCACCGTCAGCCTGATGATGATCTGCTTTGTGCATTTTCGTCCCTGGATCGGCAGCCTGCTGATTGCCGGGGCTCATCTTGTGCTCTACCTGACTATCAACGCCTTTGACGGGGCGGCAACCCTGGAACCGTTGAATTATCTGGTGCTGGCCGTGGTGTCTGTCCTGGCCAATGCGATCCTGTTTCATAACAAGATTTTTCTGTTTTCCAGGCAGGATGCCCTGTATGATCGGAATCGGGCACTGAAAGAAGAAAACCGTACCGATCCCCTGACCGGCATCCGGAACCGTCTGGCTCTGGAGCGGGACGCGCAGAAGGCAGATGGCCAGCCTATGACCGCCTACATGATTGATATTAACTATTTCAAGGAAATCAACGACCGCTACGGCCATGTGGCAGGGGATGAACTGCTGCGCGAAACCACGGAGAGACTGAAAAAGATTTTCCCCGGCGGTCATTACTATCGCTACGGCGGGGATGAATTCCTGGTGCTTACGCATAAGCCTGCCTGCGATAATTACGGTGGCAGCACCTACGATTTTACCGATTCAAAGTATGGGATCCATGCCTCCATGTCCATCGGCAGCGCCCAGGCCAATCCCACCAGCTATGACGAGCTGTTTGACCTGATTTCCCAGGCGGATAAAGAACTGTATGTGGTCAAACGTCGGACCCATTCTGTGGAATTCGGCGGTCACGAGCGGCGGGCACAGGGACGCACCTGACGCACAGTCTTTCTGTCAGCAGCTCCGGAAGAGAGCATGCTTCTTTCCTGATTGTCACCGGCGAAATGACGGACGGAGTGTTTCCTTCAAAGGCAAAGACGATGGTTAAAGAATTTATACCGAAGGATCGGGAAGAACGGAAGATGGGAGAGATTTCAATGGTTTACAGGGCTGCTAATCCGTTTTTACGCTCTGTTCTCAGCTTGATTCTGTGCATGGTATGGTTCACCCTCTCGATGCAGTCAGTGCTGGCCGATGATTCGGCTTTGCCTGTCAGAAGCATCAATCATCGCGGCTACAACACGATTGCCCCGGAAAACACGCTTCCGGCTTATGAACTGTCCAAAGAAAACGGATACCGTTTCGTTGAAACAGACATTGCCTTCACGAAGGACGGCGTTCCGGTTCTGTTGCATGACGCAGAAATCAACCGGACGGCCCGCAATGCTGACGGAAGCAGACCGGATCGGACGATTGAGATCTGTAAGATCACCTACGAAGAGGCGCTCGCCTATGATTTCGGTATCTGGAAAGGTGAAGAATATAAAGGGACAAAGATTCCGACCTTTGAGGAGTTCCTTCAGCTCTGCCAGCGTCTTGATCTGGATCCGTACATTGAGCTGAAAGGAGACAGGGGATATTCGCCGAAGGAGGTCAAAGGCCTGGTGGATCTGGTCAGGCAATACGGAATGGATCAGAGAGCGACCTGGATCTCTTTTGACAAGCCATACCTTGAAGCAGTCAGGGACTGCGATCCGAACGCCCGGCTGGGCTTGCTGATTCTGCTCTGGATCAGCACCGACAATGTTGAACAATCGATTCAGAACGTCAAAACGCTGCAGACAGGATCAAATGAAGTATTTCTGGACGTCTACTTTTTTTGCCTGAACATGGTGGAAGGCTGTGCCGGACTGTGCAGGGACGCAGGTATTCCGCTGGAAATCTATTTCATTGAGCTGGATCTTGAGGAAGAACTGAAAAAACTGGATCCGTATGTCACAGGCGTAACGACCAACAGAATCAGGTATGAGGAAGTAAGATAAAAAACAAATCAGGCAGTTTATCGCCAGGAAGGAATTGCACTGTCCGCGGGAGCGTTCTGCACGAGCATGATTTCAGACAGGCACGCGTTGCTGCTGGATTTTCCGTTGTAGACGGAATTGATGTAGAACCAGATGAGGTCGACGCCCTCATGTCTGCCGGTATCCAGTTTATCCCAGGTGCCGGTGTTCTGATCCGTCAGGGTGAATTCCATCGTATCGTGTTCCCGGTTTTCATCCGTATAAACGAAGACCAGGGTCACATCCTTCAGACGGGAATACAGCGGATACTGATCCTTTCCCTTGCTGTTCTTTGCCTGGAAACCATTTCGGATCCAGATTTCATCCACCGTTTGCCCTTCGACGACCAGACACAGCCAGGGAGGATTCTTCCGGATGTTCTTTGTGGAGAACTGCCAGCAGGATGCGCTGTCCTCATCAATTGCATTCCACGGGGCGTAGAGATACTGATCCTTCTTTCCCTTGATATAGCTGGAACCATCAATCCGGAGGATGTTTACGCTGACCCGCTCCTTTTCTCCCGGAATCTGCGTCAGATTTTCATTTACTTCTGATTCATCAGGCCTGGGTGAAGCACAGTTCGGGCAATAATTGCCGGTATTACCGCCCTGCCCGCAATTCCGGCAGATCCAGGAAGACGATTCCGCAAAGGCCGCGTTGATCAATAAAAGGATCGCAAGCCCCAGCATCGCGATTCGTTTCATGGGTTCAACCCCCTTTTAGCAGGTGAATCTCTATATCCAAATGATTGATTGTTGATCATCCGCTGCTTTCTTCGTCTGCGGTTCCGGACTGTTCGCGTGAGCCGCTCAGGCATCCGCCAGTTCCAGTTCTACCGGGCAATGATCCGATCCGAACACTTCCGTATGAATCCGGGCGCCGGTCAGCCGGTCCCGCAGCCGCTCGGAGGCAATGAAATAGTCAATCCGCCACCCCGCGTTGTGTTCCCTGGCCCGAAACCGGTAGCTCCACCAGCTGTAGATATCCCGCAGATCGGGATAGAAGAAGCGGAAGGTGTCGATAAACCCGCTCGCAAGCAGCGCATCCATCTTTCCCCGCTCTTCCGGCGTAAAGCCCGCGTTGTGCACATTGGCCTTGGGATTTTTCAGGTCAATTTCGCAATGGGCCACGTTCAGATCGCCGCAGAAAATGACCGGCTTCTCCGCGTCCAGTTTTTTCAGATATTCCAGAAACGCGTCCTCCCAGGCCATCCGATAATCCAGACGGGTCAGAGTCTGCTGGGCGTGGGGCGTATATACCGTCAGAAAGAAGAAATCCGGAAATTCCAGCGTGATCACCCGGCCTTCGTGATCAAATTCGTCAATCCCGATGCCGTACCGGACGGAAAGCGGTTCCTGTCGGCTGAACACAGCCGTGCCGGAATATCCTTTTTTCTCCGCGTAATTCCAATACTGATGATACCCCGGCAGATCCATTTCAATCTGCCCTTCCTGCAGCTTGGTTTCCTGCAGACAGAAAAGATCCGCGTCCGCTTCCGCGAAGAAATCCATAAACCCCTTTCCCATTACAGCGCGAAGACCGTTCACATTCCAGGAAATCATCTTCATTTTTTTCCGCTCTCCTTTCGCTCCGGAACAGCCGGGAAGAAATAAAACCCTTGAAAATCAAGGGTTTGGAAAACTCACCCGAATGAGTGAGCTGAGCGGAGCGGGTGGGATTCGAACCCACGTGCCGGTTGCCCGACAAACTGATTTCGAGTCAGCCCCGTTATGACCGCTTCGATACCGCTCCATGAGCAGAAGCATTATATCACAAGGGTTCCTGTCATGCAAGGAGAAGATGATAAATTGAAGCGGTTTTTTAGTGCAACGTGTTGCTGTTCACGGTGTCTTGCTTTTTTCGCCGACTAACTTCAGGGTTTCCGTTCCATCAGGCTTTGCTGATCTTCTTTGTTATGGGTCCTTTTTTTTCGTAAATGATCATCAGAACCAGACCGATGATCAGGATAGCAGTTGATAATCCCATTTTCATCCAGTCTAAAGAAACAGCAGTTTCATTGTCGTTAACACTCAGAAGGAATACACCGGTGTCAACAATCCCGTGAAGCAGAATCGGGATCAGAAGGGTTCCGGAGAATAAATAGATTCCGCAGAAGCAAAGCCCTGTTGCAAAGGCAAAGTAAACCTGCATGACAGTGCTGATAAAAGTCTGTTCGATCAGGTTCTCAAAATGAACCAATCCAAACACACAGGATGAAACCAGCGCGGATACAAGAAAAACGTTTTTCCGTCCGGAAAGGAGTTCCTGCAGTTTGTTGAAGATCACACCTCTGAAGATCAGCTCCTCACAGAGACCCACGGAAAACGCTCCCACTCCCGCGAACAGTACATTTCCAAACCCGCTCTTGATTTCATGTCCGAAGATATTCATCCCGGCATGAAAAAAGAAAGGAATGCCCAGATACAGGAAGCAGAACAGAAAGCGAGGGAGGGTGAGGATGTGCTTTTCGCCCTGCATGATCGTCTTCCTGAAGGCCAGAAAAACAGGGACAGCAATCAGAAGTTCAACAATGATAGTCCTGATATCAAGAGAAAGATCAGGAGCAATGGCCTTTACAGCCCAGCCCAAACCTCTGAGTGTGACAATAAAGCATAACGGGATCACGATCAGATACAACAACAATTGCTTGCAATCCAGGTTCCTTTTGATCTCAATCATCGTTTTGTCCTTTCTGCAAAACCGATTGCCACGAAAAATAGAAACTTAAAACTCAAGGTTCACAGCTGCTGTAGCCTTTGCTATTATACTATTACGAAGCCAAACCCGTCATCGCAAATTGTCCAAACAGTGGAACGATTCATGGGCGATTGCAAAAATTAAGTTACGCGTTGGATCACTTATTCGCAGGGCGGAAAACTGTTTTCATAATAGATGATCCGCCGGCCCATCTCCGCAAAGCCTCTTTCAAAGGTTTCCGGATCAATCTCCACGGTTGTTCCGGCATTGGGATCCCGATAGATAAAGGTGTTATCCGCGTAGCCGCAGATGACTACGGCGTGCTCGCCGCCGGGCCAGTAAACCATTTCCCCTCGGTCATCCATCCAGCTCCAGCGGTACATCACCGGCCGCATCGGCGCGGACAGATACCAGGCCATGACCGGGTTTCCGGAATCCAGGATGTCCCGGATTTCCTGAAGGGACGCGCCTGTTTTTGTTTTCACGCCCGGGAGGATCTGCTCTGCCACCTGTGCGACGGGGCCGTTAAACACACCGTAGGAGATTTCTTTTCGCGGATCTCCCACAAACTCGCGCTCCGGATTTCCGCCGTAGCGGATGCCGCTCGGGGTATCATAGGGCTGGGCCCCCATGGGCAGGAGATCGAGAATCTGATCGATGGTGACCTCCACATTGTAAAAGCGCAGGAGCATATAAAGGGAAACGCTCTCGCAACCCGTCGGATAATCGCTGAACTGGCAGAACTCCATCACATCCAGCATTACGCTCTTTTCCGGGATCTTCTCTTCCTCCCGGGAGCCGTCCGGCCTGATATCCCCGGCATTCCACTGATTCCATTTGACGGGGACGACCATTCCCGTGTAATTATACAGCTTTCGGGAAAACGCGTCGGCGGCTTTTTTGACGAACAGGGGATTGTAATAATACGGCAGGGTCTCGATCACCATGCCGGGAGTGATGCCTTCTGATTTCCAAGTGCTGGACGCGTGATCATACATCCATTTTTCACTGTATCCCTTTTCACCGAGAACAATCGTGGACGGAGAAGCGAAATGCGCCATGACCTTTGCCTGATCATCGCCCAGAAGCAGATCGATTTCCTCCTGCGTAAACGCCTTGCGATGAACCATCAGGGACGCGTCGGAGAGCACCTGCCGCACAGCGTCGGCATCCAGATCGTGCGTATGGATGAAGGAATAGATATTCGGATAATCCATCAGGGTCAGGGCATAGTCCGGTTTCCCGGCTACATAGGAATGCTCCCAGATGTAGCCGCCTTCCGCCAGCTTCATCAGACCTTCCGGAATGGAGGCCAGGCGCTCGTTGCAGGGCTTTGCGTAATAGGGCAGAGTGGAGCTGGCCGTGCCGAAGGGAACGGGCATCTGCTGAACCCGCCACTGGTTCCATCCCGACTGGACGATTTTATTCGGACGGTTTTCCTTGACCTGATAGAGCACCTGATCGCTGGCTTTGATACATTCCTCGATGGTTGTCCCCGAACGGGGTCTGATCACCGCGTATCCGACGCTGGCGGAGACAGGGAAGGACCGGTTTTCCGCCTGGGTTAATTCTTCGAGATTCCTGTGAAAATCGCGGCTGAACTGACTGGCCTTACCGTTTCCCGCGTCCGGCAGGAAGACGATGAACTCATCCCCGCCGGTTCTGGATCCGAACGCGCCTTCGGGCAGGGATTGCCGAATGGCCCGGCCGATCAGGGAGATGGCGATATCGCCGGCGGCGTGCCCGAAGTTGTCATTGGTGTGCTTCAGATAATCCATGTCGATTCCGACAAAGGCGATTTCACGGCCGATCATATTCTTCCATATGGGCTCCACAGACTCGAGCAGGCCCCGCCGATTCAGAAGACCGGTCATGTGATCCGTGATGCTCGTAAGCCGCCGCTCCTCATAGAGGGCGAGGAGCTCCTGCTGGCGGCGAATGCTTTCCAGCGTGTTGGACAGCATCACGTTTGTCTGCATGAAGCTGCGGGAAGGAACCCGGCCGTGATCATACTGCAGGATGCTGAACCCGAAGGAATGCCCCGCCTGATGCAGCAGCTTGACATAAAACACCTGGGCTTCGCTTTCCCGGGCGGCCATGGGGGGCAGGAGGGCGGAACGATCAAAGGTGAGCATGGGCATTCCCGCGTCCGTGTGATCCCGGACGGCATGCACCAGGCAGGCTTCGTTTCCGGCTTCCTCCATCAGCTTTTCGGATGAACCGAAGAGCCAGATATAATGATCCCGCAGGATTGCGTGATCCGTATAGTTTGAGGCGATGACCCTGTGCAGCTCCGTCAGATCGCTGCACTCGCCGAGCGCGACGCACAGGGCGGTCATTGCCGCGTCCTGATCCCTGCACAGCTGCTCCATCGCTGCGAGCCTGTCCGCCGGGGACAGCACAGGAGAGAGTCCGGAAACCGGCGCTGCTGTCGGAAAGGAGGTTTCTTCCTCTTCCGTTTTATCCCGCATCTTCCGATCCAGCAGGGCGAGGGCCCGGGTGCCCAGGTCCGGATCCTCGGGACGGAGGCCGTCCTCTGAATCCGTTCCGACCAGCACCACGGGACATTTCGCTTGCTTTTGAATGGTTTCACAAAGGAAGATTCGGGAGGCGTCTGTTTTATAAGAGAAAGGCAGGGCGATGATGCCATCCAGCAAATCAAAGGGCACATACCGCAGGAAGTTCATTTCCTGCGCGGCATATTCACTTCTGAGCCCGACGCATCCATCGGACAGAAAGATGACCGCGTCTTCATCCAGACGCCCGACCTCCCGGTCCAGATCGGCAAAGAAGTCATCGGTGAACGCGTTGTCCATATTGCCGACAAAAACACCGATTGTTTTCCGCTTCGTAAAAATCATGGTTGTTCTCCTATGCTGTTTCCGGCATACCGGATCTCTGATGTAATATAACATGGAATCTGTCTTCTGACAATCATTTTGTTTTGAATGAACGGTCATCTGTTTCATGATTTTTCCCGGATTGCGCCGCAGTCCGGAAGTCATCTGTCCCGCGGAGCGGCTGAACGGATTTCCGGGTTCGGCTGAACGGATTTGGTATTGCGTTTGAAGTCGTTTTATCGCATAATGTCATCGAATGGAATGGGATGACCGGAAAGTGGCAGACCTTTCAGGACCGAAAGATCCGTGCCAGGAGACGGAAGGTCAAAGGAGAAAAAGAACTGACGGCCACTGCGGAAAGGAGTTTTGCAAATGATCAGACAGGCTGTTGTAGGGGACATTCCAAGGCTGAACGAGTTGCTGTATCAGGTCCAGCAGGTCCATGCGCAGGGGCGGCCGGACATCTTCAAAGCGGGCAGCAAAAAATACACCACGGAAGAGCTGGAGGCGATCATCGGGAACGAGGATACCCCGATCTATGTTTACGACGACGGGACGATCAAAGGGTACGCGTTCTGTATTCTGCAGGAGACTGAGGAATCGAAGCAGCTCTTTCACAGAAAAACATGCTATATTGACGACCTTTGCGTGGATCGGGAGGCGAGGGGACAGCATATTGGTACCAGGCTGTACGAGTATGTATATCAGAAAGCGGCGGAATTCGGATGCGACAGCGTGACGCTGAACGTATGGGCGTTGAACGGATCGGCGATGAAGTTTTATCAGTCCCTGGGGCTGCTTCCGCTGAAAACTACGATGGAAAGTCAGATCAAAAGAGATGTCTGAAGGGCGAGTACGCAAAGACAACCGGTAAAACGGTAAGATATCTGGAGGCGTAGAGATTGGCCATCACAAAAACAGACTTCATGCGCGGGATGCAATGCCGCAAAATGCTCTGGCTGGATAAGCATAAGCCGGGCCTCCGTGTCATCCCTCCGGAAACACAGGCTCGGCTGGATGCCGGGAATGATTTTGGAGACCGGGCCATGGGTATGTTCGGGCCCTACGAAGAAATGACAGTTTATCTGCCCGGAAAGCAGATTCCGGACAAGAAGGCCATGATTGCCCGGACACAGGAGCACATTGCCAAAGGTACTCCGGTCATCTGTGAAGCGGCGTTCAGCAATTACAACAACTACTGCGCTGTGGACATTCTTCGGAAAACGGAAAAGGGATATGATTTCTACGAGGTCAAAAACTGCCCCGAAGTGCATGAGCAGTTCATCCGGGACGCGGGATTTCAAAACTATATCATCACCCGCTGCGGGCTGAAGATCGGACATATCTTCATTGTCACACACGGGCCGGATGAAGAAAATCCGTTTGTACCGGTGGAAGTCACCAGGCAGGCCAGGGACTGTTACCGGTGGATCAACGACAACATCTGGGATCTGAACCGGATGCAGAAGGAAACCGAAGAAGTACAGGCGGAACCGGGCGATCAATGCAGCCATCCATATGAATGCTGGTATTACGATTATTGCCACGGAGAACGACAGCCACAGGAACAAATGGAAATGTCCTGGTTATTATGAAAGAAATGAAACCACTTAACGGATGGTCGTCCTCTTCAGTTCAGGTATCCTTCTGCCTGCAGCAATTCCAGAACCCGAGCTTCCCGCTCAAACATCAGTTTGCTGTGGGGGCTTTCCTGAACGCTACGGTTCTTTCTGATTGCTGTGGCGGGATCAACGTATTCCAGCCTGTATGATTCTTTCGCTTCGTATTCGTCCAGATTCTGGGCAATCGGCTCATCCTCTGCTTCGCAGAGATAATAATAATTATCCTGAATAAAGCACTCCGTATCATCCCAATTGCTTTTCTGAATCCGATGAACCATTCCGTATTCTTTTACTGTTTCCGGAATCACCTGCAGACCTGCTTCTTCCCGCGTTTCGCGGATCATGGCATCAATCGGGTTTTCGTTTCCCTCTATGCCACCGCCGGGGAATTTATAGTAATCATATTTCAGACTGTGAACCATCGCGACGTTGCCGTCCCTGATGATAATACTTCTGGCGGAGTTACGGGTAAAGGTATGAGTGCACCCGCCGTAATCGTTTTTGTCCATCTCAAACAGCATTCTCACCTGTTCTTTCGCCTCCTCATTATGTCAAGCGAAAATTGTTGACTCACTTGAACGCAACAGCTGTAAACTCCCCGGGCAGCGCAGGATCTTCCCATGCGGGATGTTCATCA
>CADBLV010000307.1 GCA_902795555.1 uncultured Eubacteriales bacterium
ATTCGTCATAAACCGCACAGGATCCAGCCGTTCCCGGGTCGCCCCGGCTGTCACAAGCACTTTCAGCCCCCGCAGATCCTGCTTCTCCTGAAAGAACCGTGCCAGGGCCTCCACAATCTCTTCCGGCTCGCTCATCCGCCCGGCTCCGACGTCTCCGCAGGCAAGCTTGCCAACCCCGGGTCCGATCACCTTCACACCCCGGTTTTGCAGGCGTGTCATATTTTCCGTTGTCGCCGCCGCGGTCCACATGCCGGTATTCATCGCCGGCGCCACAAACACCGGCGCTTTGGTGGCCAGCAGGGTGGTCGAAAGCATATCATCCGCAATCCCGCAGGCCATCTTCGCCAGGATGTTGGCCGTGGCCGGAGCAACCAGAAAAGCATCGGCCAGCTGGGCCAGTGCCACATGTTCCACCTGCCAGTTTTCCGGAGTCTGAAACGTATCGGTCACAACCTGGTTCCCGCTCAGGGTCTGAAAGGTCAGCGGCTGAATAAACTCCGTCGCGTTCCGGGTCATGATCACATGCACGCCGGCGCCATGACGGCGCAAACGGGAGACAATCTCCGCGCTTTTATACGCTGCGATGCCCCCCGTCACGCCCAGAACAATTTCTTTCCCTGCCAGGATCGAAAGATCTGTAAGACTCATCCCTCATTATTCCTCGTCTTCCGGTGGATTGTCATAGCTCAGCAGTCCGCGGTTAATCTCCTCCACGGCCACCTTCAGCGGCTTCATGCCGTCTGCGTCAATCATCGGCAAGGCGCCGTTGACGATTTCACGGCCGCGCTTACTGGCCTCCACAACCAGGGTGTAGCGGCTTTCCGCATGGTCCAGCAGTTCCAATACGCTCGGATCAACAATAGACATCTTTCGGTTTCCCCTTTCTTACTCTTCCACAACCGGAAAATACCGGACGGAGTTTTGTTTTTCGGCCCGTACCACGGCTGACAGCTGTTCGAAGGCCAGTCCCAGATCATCGTTCACAATCAGATATCGGTATCGCCCCATCTGTTCGATCTCACCCCGGGCATTCCGCAGGCGGCGGGCGATTTCCTCCTCCTGCTCCGTGTTTCTCGTGTGAAGCCGAACTTTCAGGTCGTGATAGCTGGGGGGCAGAATGAAAACGCTGACACAATCCTTCTCTTTTTCCATCACAGCCCTTGCGCCCTGTGGGTCGATATCCAGCAATACGTTCTGCCCCTGTTCCATCCGGGCATACACTTCGCTTTTCAGCGTGCCGTATCGGTGCCCGTGCACGGTGGCGTGCTCGAGGAAGGCGTCCTCCTCCAGCAGTTTATCATATTCCTCCTCGGAAATAAAGTGGTAATGAACATCTTCGATTTCATTTTCCCGGCGTTTTCGAGTTGTCACACTGACGGAGAACGAAAAGCTGGGATCCTGATCCAGCAGTCTGGCCACCAGCGTTCCTTTCCCGGCGCCGGAAGGTCCGGAGATCACCAGCAGCATTCCTTTTCTGACTTCCTTCATGTTTCAGGCGCCTCCGTTTCTTTTCGCTCGTCGATTCGTGAGGAAACCGTCTCCGGCAGCAGCGGGGACAGCACCACATGATCTGAATCTGTCACCAGCACAGCCCGGGTTTTGTGTCCGCAGGTGGCGTCGATCACTTTCCCGCTGTCCCGGGCGTCCTGAATCAGGCGCTTGATCGGCGCCGCCTCCGGGGTAACGATCGCGATAATTCGCGAAACCGCCACGACATTTCCATATCCCACATTGACCAGTCGCATGCCCTTCACTCCACGTTCTGAATCTGCTCCCGCATCTTTTCGATCTCACTTTTCATGCTCACAACCCGCTGGGTAATCAGCAGATCCGAGGCTTTGGAACCGATGGTGTTGGTCTCCCGGTTCATCTCCTGAATCAGGAAATCCATCTTCTTTCCAATCTCCCCGGTCGCTTCAAGATAGTCCCGCATCTGTTCCAGATGGCTCTTAAGCCGGGCGAGTTCCTCATCGATGGCGCATCGGTCTGCCATCAGCGCCACTTCCTGAGCCAGCCGCTGAGGATCTACCCCCTCGGCGCAAAGGCTTCGGATCCGGGCGGCCAGCCTGTCCCGATATTCCGTCACCACCGCGGGCGCCCGCTCGGCCACCTCCTCGCGAAGCACACACAGCTGCTCCAGATGGATGCGCAGATCCTCCCGCAGGAAAGCGCCTTCCTTCTCCCGCATGGTAATCAGCTGATCCAGAGCTGCGGAAAGCGCCTCACGGCACAGTCCGGTAATCAGTGTCTGATCCATTTCCCGCTCGGAAAGGGTGCACACCCCTTCCAGGCCCATCAGTTCTGACACGGTCAGGTTATTCCCGGCCCCGGTGGCGTCGCGCAGGCGCTCCGCCGCCTCGGCGTATGCGCAGGCCAGCGGCACATCCACAGCCACCTCCGCGGCTGATTCTCCGATATTCCGAACCGTCAGATAGACATCCGTGTGTCCTCGCCTGATCCGGGCGGAAATGACTTCCCGCGTCACGCTTTCCAGAAAGGACAGGGTTCGCGGCAGACGAAGTCCCAGATCCAGAAATCGATGATTCACGGTCTTGATCTCCGCTGTCACTTCCCATCCGTTTCTCTTCACAGAACCGGTGCCGCAACCCGTCATGCTTCTCATAATATCCTCAGCCCTCCCGTAAAACATTCAGATTATACCATCTGCATGCGTAAAACGCAAGGCTGGGATTGCCTCCGAAACTTTTCGCCGGGATCTTTTCACGGAAGTCAACTCATGGTATAATCTTCCTACAAAGGTTCGTATCCATTCACAGAGAAATTCCGGAAAGGAGAAAAAGAAAAAATGAAAAGAAGAATCGGTATCCTGACCAGCGGCGGGGATTGTCCCGGCCTGAATGCGGCCATCCGCGGCGTAGCCCGGGCCGCCTATGAGATGTTTGACGCGGAAATTGTCGGTATTCACGACGGATATCGCGGTCTGATCGAGGGAGACTATTCCGAAATGAGTCGGAGCCAGTTTTCCGGAATCCTGACCCTGGGCGGGACTATTCTGGGAACGAACCGCACCCCGTTCCGGGATATGCGGAAAATCGGCGAAGACAACGTGGATAAAGTGGCTGCCATGAAGAAGACCTATAAGGATCTGAAGCTGGACTGTCTGGTCACCCTGGGCGGAAACGGCACGCATAAAACTGCCAATCTGCTCAGCGAAGAAGGTCTGAACGTCATCGGCCTGCCGAAAACCATCGATAACGATCTTTACGGCACAGATTTCACCTTCGGCTTTCACACGGCCAATGACATCGCCACCGATGTGATCGACCGCATCCATACCACCGCTGCCAGCCACGGCCGGGTTATGGCCATTGAAATCATGGGCAACAAGGCCGGCTGGCTCACGCTGTATTCCGGTGTGGCCGGCGGCGCGGATGTCATTCTGATCCCCGAAATTCCCTACAGCATTGAGAAAGTGGCGGAAGTGGTCCAGCGCCGCGCGGAGAGTAACAAGGGCTTCACAATCATCGCCGTGGCCGAAGGCGCCATGGATAAGGAAGAATCCCGGATGAAGAAGAAGGATCGCGAAGCCAAACGTGCCGAGGAGCGTTTCTCTTCCAGCGCCTATGTAGCCCAGCGGCTGCAGGCTGAAGTAGGCGTGGAAGCCCGCAGCGTGGTGCCCGGACATATTCAGCGGGGCGGAACCCCCAGCGCCTACGATCGGGTGTTGTCCACAGAGTTCGGCGTCCACGCGGCGGAATTGATCCGCGACGGCATTTTCGGCGTCTCCGTGGCCCTGAAGGGGAATGAGATCTCCCACAACCCCCTGAAGGACGTCGCCGGCATCCCCAAGCCCGTTCCGCCGGATCATCACATGGTGCAGACCGCCCGGAGAATCGGCATTTCCTTTGGAGATTGATCGCTCAGGTGCAGCAAAAATCCGCTCCCATCCGGGAGCGGATTTTTGTTTTCCCGCCGGAGAACAGCTCAGCTTTTCCCCCACGTTTCCCATATTTCGGGACAGTATCCCTGGGTGATCTGATTCCCATTGCGCACCAGCGGAGTCTTCAGCAGCCACGGCGCTTCCTGAATCGCCGGAATCAGCAGCTCCGCCCGGTCATAATAGCAGGCCGGATGCTCCCGAACCCGCTTGTCTTCCCGATCGATCAGCTTCTCCGTCCCCACGGCGGAAATCATCAGGCGAATCTCACGCTCCCCCAGCCTGTGCTTTTTCAGATCCAGGGTCTGAAAGGGAATCCGCCGTTCCTTGAAATATCGTTCCGCCTTCTGAACATCGAAGTTTTTCTTCCCGCAGTAAATCTGAATATTCATCCTTTTCGCCCCCGGTTCCGAAGATCCTTTCCCTGCAGCACCAGCACATTGCAGTTCGAGGTATCCATCATCCTGGAAGCAACCCGCTCCGTATATCGCTCCCGGAATTCCGCCAGCCCCAGGTTGGTGGAAATCACGGTGGACCGGTTCAGGGCCTGCCGCCGGTTCACGACAAGAAACAGCTGTTCAACCGTCACATTCTGCATCATCGGCTCGCTGCCCAGATCGTCGATCATCAGGATCTCCGGTAAAATCAGTGCTTCCGGCTCCTCCTCGTTTTCAAAATAGCTGGCCCGGGCAATCTGAAACATCTGATACGCGCTCATCAGCAGCACGTCCTGCCCCCGTTCACACAGGCGCCGGGCCATCGATCGCATCAGAAAGGTTTTCCCGAGCCCGGAAGCCCCTGTCAGCAGCAGGTCCCGGGTTTTCGCCTTCGGATAGGTGTCGGCCCATTCTTCGCAGGCCTTCCGGATCAGCCCCATCAGCTGCCGCTGTGAAAAGCTTCCCCCCGGCAGCGGTTCGTCGGAAAACAGGGACATGTCAAAGTTTTCGAAGGTTTCCCGGCTGTCCTGTGTCAGGCCGTTCTTTTCCCGCATCTTTTTTTGCCGGGCTTTCAGCATGCAGGAGCACATCTCCCGGATGGGCTCCCCCACAAAGCCGGTGTCCCGGCATTTTTCACATTGATACACAGGCTCCAGATAGTTTTCCGGAAGCCCCTTTTCCTTCAGCTTTTCCCGAATCTCTCCGGAAATCGCCCGCATCTGCGCCGGCAGGTCTTCCGTCTCGGCGGTATGATGGAGAATGTTTCGCAGCGTGCCGAAAATCAACTGTTCCCTCCGGGCCGAAAGCGCCGCGATGTCCGGATGGTTCCGGCTGATCTCCTGCCTGCGTTCAGCCTCGATGCGCTCGTTCTCCGCCCGGCGCAGGGCATACTCCCGCTCCAGCTCCGCCATGATCCCGTCATGCATCGTCGCTCAAGCCTCCGTTCATCTCGATCATCCGGGCCAGAGCTTCCGCTTCCCTGTCCGCATAATCCCGCTGCGTATACTGCTGGGCGGACACCTGTTTCGATTTGCCCCGCTCAGAGGATCCGCCCTTTCCGTCCGTCCGCGCAGCCTTCGCGTGCTCCAGTTCCGCCTCCTGAGGCGTCCGGATCCCTTTCTCCCGATAGGAGGAAAGAATCCGGTCCAGATAGGCCATCGGCTCCCGGGCGGTGGCGGCATATTCTCCCGCCTTCAGAATCAGCTCCCGGCTCATGCCCCATTCCTGGGTCCATTTCTGGATATAATTCCGTCGCACCCGGGATTCGGTCGTGTCCGCGGTCCCCCACAGTTTCTGCAGTTCTTTTAAAAGCAGCGTCTGCGCGTGGAACACATCCAGATGTGCCCGGACGTCCTCTTCCGTCTCCAGACCCCGTTTCTTCCAGGATCGCAGCAGCTCCGCCACGTCGTTCAGATCCCGTCCCGCGCCGCGGCATTCCCGCGCCGCCGTCATCAGAATCGTCCGGGGATACATCCCGCACATTTCCTCATAAACCTTCAGGCTCTCGCTGTTCACCGTGCCCCGGCCCAGCGCTTTCAGAATCTCCTGTAATTCCTTCCGGCGCTTCGCGGAATCGATCACCGCGCCGGCCTGCACCTCTTCCTTCTCTCCGATGCCTGATCTGATGCCCGCCAGGATGGCGTCCAGATATCCCATGCTGGGATCTCCCCCGGCGGTCTGTTCCAGCGCGGCTTCGACCGCCTCCGGGGTGAAATGCCATTCCCGAATCCATTTGCGATACATGGCTGTCTGGGCCTCGGAAGGCGCATACTTTTTACCCAGCTTCCGCAAAACCCGACGCACGCCGTCGTAAATCAGCCGGTCACGGGCCAGAAATTCCGCCGCGGCCTCCTCCGTCGTGATCTTCTCGGCGGCCATTTCCATGGCGATTTTCTCCGCGTCCTTGATCTTAAACTGTTTTCCCTTGATGGAGGCCATGTGCTTCAGCAGCATAATCACCGCCTCGGTGGGCAGGCCAAGATCCTCGTGCCATTCAAAGCAGGTGGCTGTCTCGCTGCCGTGCAGCCGCCGCTCGTTGTCAAACACCTCGCAGATCGCGTTCACAAAGGAGGTATATTCAGGATCGTCGCCGCCGGCCGTTTCCCCGTTCATCGCCTGCTGAATCAGACTCAGGTATTTCCATTCCGGGGGATGATCGCTCACTCGGCGCACGGCCTGCTGCCGCTCCCAGTATCGGAAGGCAGCGCAAACCTCCTCCGGACTCATTTTCAGCTCCGCTGCCATTTTTTCCGGATCAATCTTCCCTTCCGGATGATAGCATTGCAGCAGCCCGTACAGATAAACCCTGACATAGTCGCCTTTGGCTGCGGGCATCAATTCCAGAATGAACCGGTTCTCGACCGGGGTGCTGCCGAACATCGCAAATTTTTCGTCAAACCCAAAGCTTGCCAAATGATCCGTTCCTTTCGTTCCTGCGATCCGTATGTCTTTTTCCTTCCCGTTGAAAGAGAAGCAGGCCGTAAGACAGGGTGTTACGGATGATCCTCCAGAATGGCCGCGGCCGCTTTTTTCCCGGCGCCCATGGCCAGAATGACCGTAGCCGCGCCGGTCACGGCGTCGCCGCCTGCATAAACGTTCTTCTTTCCGGTTCGTCCGTTCTCGTCCGCCTGAATCCCGCCCCATTTCTCCGTCGGCAGGTCGGGGGTCGTCTTTTTGATCAATGGGTTCGGGCTGTTGCCGATGGCGACAATCACGGTCTCCACGGGCAGGGAATATTCGCTTCCCGAAACCGGCACAGGCCGTCTGCGGCCTCGTTCGTCCGGCTCGCCCAGCTCCATTTTGATGCAGGTCATGGATTTCACAAAGCCGTTCTCGTCCCCGACAATCTCGGTGGGTGCGGTAAGCATCCGGAAATCGATCCCCTCTTCCCGGGCATGATGCACCTCTTCCTTCCGGGCCGGCATTTCCGCTTCGCTCCGGCGATACACGATGCTCACGTCCGCTCCCAGCCGCTTGGCGCATCGCGCGGCGTCCATGGCCACGTTGCCGCCGCCGATCACAGCCACCTTCTGACCGATCTTGATGGGCGTATCGTGCTGCGGGAAAGTGTAGGCCTTCATCAGATTCAGCCGGGTCAGGAATTCGTTCGCCGAATAAACGCCGCACAGGCTCTCCCCGGGAATCCGCTGGAAGTTCGGAAGTCCCGCGCCGCTGCCGATAAACACGGCGTCATATCCTTCTTCAAACAGCTCGTCCACCGTAAACGCCTTGCCCGCCACCGCGTTGGTGATAATCTCGACGCCCATCTCCCGCAGCGTGTCAATCTCCCGGCGCACCAGTGCTTTGGGCAGACGGAATTCGGGAATGCCGTAAACCAGCACGCCGCCCGGGGTATGCAAAGCTTCATACACCGTCACGGCCCATCCGGCCTTCGCCAGTTCCCCGGCGCAGGTCAGTCCCGCGGGGCCGCTCCCGATAATCGCGGCCCGTTTCCCTGCGGATGCGGGCTTTTCCGCCTTCGCCTGCGCTCCGGCCATGGCCGTGTCCGCCGCAAACCGCTCCAGGCGGCCGATCGCCACGGGCTCGCCCTTGATGCCCCGAACACATTTGCTCTCGCATTGGCTTTCCTGGGGGCAAACCCGTCCGCAGATGGCCGGCAGAGCGTTCTGGGATTTGATAATCCCGTAGGCCGCCTCCGCGTCCCCCGTTTTCAGTGCTTCAATAAAGTCCGGAATCGGCACGTTCACAGGGCACCCGCTCACGCATGGCGCGTTTTTGCAATGCAGACAGCGCTGCGCCTCCTCGATCGCCGTCTCCCGGCTGTACCCCAGGGCCACTTCCTGAAAATTTCCCGCCCGAACCTTCGGATCCTGCTCCGGCATCGGGTGCTTGGTCATCATCATGTTTGCCATCTTATCTCGCCTCCCCTGTCAGGCGGCAGATATGCTTTTTCCGCGCCTCTGCTTCCTCCGGCCGGAACATCCTGCCCCGGGCCATCGCCTCGTCAAAGTCCACCAGATGTCCGTCAAAATCCGGCCCGTCCACGCAGGCAAACTTTGTTTCTCCGCCCACGGTCAGCCGGCATCCGCCGCACATCCCCGTCCCGTCGATCATAATCGGATTCATGCTGACAATGGTCTTGATTCCCAGGGGCCGGGTCATCTCGCTCACAGCCTTCATCATGGGCAGAGGGCCGATCGCGATCACCGTGTCATATGCCCGGTTCTGATCCAGCTGTTCCTGCAGCGCCTGCGTCACAAATCCTTTGTGTCCGTTGCTCCCGTCGTCCGTCATGATGATCAGATTCGTGCAGGCGTTCCGCAGCTCCTCCTCCAGAATGATCAGATGCTCGTTCCGGAATCCGACAATCAGGTCTACTTCCGCCCCCGCGTCGTGCAGGGCTTTGGCCTGGGGATAGGCGATGGCCACGCCCAGTCCGCCGCCGATCACGGCAGCCCGGGTAATTCCTTCCGTCCGGCTGGGCTCACCCAGGGGCCCGACAAAATCCATCAGTGCATCCCCTTCCTCCAGGGTGTCCAGCTTTTCCGTCGTATAGCCCACTTTCTGGAAAATGATCGTAACCGTTCCCTTCTCCCGGTCATATCCGGCGATGGTCAGCGGAACCCGCTCCCCCTCCTCGTCAATTCGGAAGATGATAAACTGCCCCGGCAATGCTTTCCGGGCCACCAGCGGCGCGGAAATCTCCATCAGGGTGACGGTTTCATTCAAAACCCGCTTCTTTACGATGGGATACATGGCTTTCCCTCCGATTGCTTTTCGGATCCGTCTCCGCCGTCCCGGGTTATCTCCCCATCCGTGTCGGAACAAATCCGTAGAATAGCATTTATTGTACCCTATTCCCGGTCGGGATTCAACTTTTTTCTGTATTCTTCTCGTTTTTTGGTGCATTTCAGCCGGGTTGGCATCCGTACGGGATCCGTCCGGTTTCCCCGCGTTCCGCCCGATCGTCAAAAAACCTTCCGCCATGCGAATGGCGGAAGGTTGGGAAACCTGTTTTCGTTCTGAATCAGTCTGCTTACGCGGCAGGCGTTTCGGTCTTGACGAATTCCAGA
>CADBLV010000308.1 GCA_902795555.1 uncultured Eubacteriales bacterium
AACGAAGCCTTCATGGCTTTGGGAGCCAGGATCATGATCATGTTGCGGCCATCCAGCACGGGGCGTCGCTCCACCATGCTGACTTCCTTGCACCTGTCGGCGAAATCCAGCATCACCTTCATGCCGATTTCGCTGTGCGTGATCTGACGGCCGCGGAAGCGGATGGAAACCTTCACTTTGTCGCCGTTCTCCAGGAAGCGGGTCGCCATCTTCGCCTTCGTATTGATGTCGTTCTCCTCAATCGTGGCGGACAGCTGCACTTCCTTAATCTCGACGACACGCTGATTCTTCCGGTTTTCCCGTTCGCGTTTAGCCTGCTCGTAACGATATTTGTCGTAATCCAGCAGCTTGCAAACAGGCGGCACGGCGGAAGGCTGAATCTTCGCCAGATCCAATCCTCTCTCCTCCGCCATGGCCAGAGCTCTGGCCGTTGGCATGACGCCGAGCTGTTCGCCGTTTTCATCGATCAGGCGAATCTCCCGGTCCCGGATTTCATCATTGATCAGCAGTTCCGTTGCGATGTCCATGCACCTCCTCAGGGTTGTGTCAAAAAAGCGACGGGCCAAACCCGTCGCTCATCACATTCCCATTCAATCCGGAATCGTGCCGTAACCCGTCAGCGCCGGCTGAACAAGGTGAGGGGCGGGCAGCCTCTGCTTTCAAACAAAAGGTATCCTACCACATCCCCGCGGGAATTGTCAATAGGAAATTTGCGGAATTTTCCGATGATTCCCGATTCCTTACAGCGAATTCACCAGGTTAAACAGATCCCGGTTGAAATTCTTCTCGCAGCTCAGCGCCTTGTCGATGGGCATATACATGACCCGGCCCTTCTGCATCCCGATCACCTGGTTGCTGATGCCGTCCCGCAGAAGCCGAACGGCCAGGTTCCCGGCTTCAAAGGCGAAAGCGCTGTCGCGGGCGGTGGGTTCCGCGCCTCGCTGAATATAGCCGATCACGGTGGCCCGCGCCTCGACCATTCCGCACATCCGCTTGAGCACCGAAGCCAGGCGCACGGCACTCATGGGCTCGTTCTCATAGCAGGGCTTGCCGTGAGAGGTCAGGAATCCGTACAGATCAAAGGGCTCCATGGATTCATAACAGCCTTCCGCCACGACGATCGTCGCCCGGGTGTTCCCCTTGGCCAGCTGGCGGTTCAGCTTGTCCGCCACTTCCTCCACCGACCAGTGAACCTCCGGCACGACCACGATCTCGCTCCCGGTGGACACAGCGGTGGTCAGAGCGATGTCTCCGCAGTGCCGGCCCATCACTTCGACCACATGAGGCCGGTCGTGGCTGCGGGAAGTGGCCCGGATCTTCCGGACGCAGTCCACGCAGACGTTCACGGCGGTGTCAAATCCCAGAGACATTTCGGAATATCCCAGGTCATTGTCGATGGTGCCGGGGATCCCGATACAGGGAACGCCCATTTCGCAAAGGCATTTGGCCCCGTTAAAGCTGCCGTCGCCGCCGATCACCACCAGACCGTCGATCTCCATGGCCCGCAGGGTTCTGACCGCCACTTCGCGATATTCCGCCTGCTTAAATTCAAGGCATCGGGCCGTCCGCAGATAGGTGCCCGCTTCATCGGCGATGTCCAGCACCGTTTCCAGATGAAGCTCCTGCAGATCGTCCTTGATATTGGTGCTCTTTCGGAGCAGGCCGTTATATCCCCGCTTGATTCCGATCAGGGGAATCCCGTAGATCGCGGCGCTGCGGGCGACCGAGTTCACAGCCGCGTTCATGCCCGGGCTGTCGCCGCCGCTGGTCAGAACACCGATTTTTCTCATCATAATCCATCCGCTCCTTTTCCGGCCTCTCGCCGGGAGAACTTGGAAAGGTTTCAAAACAGTATATCATACCTTGGGAAAGAAAAAAAGAGAGCGGCGCAACTTTTTTGCGTTGCGCGGGTCAAACAATTCTGATATGATGGTGAAGCGGATTTGTCCGGGTTCTTCCGCGCGCATGATTGATGGAAAGGAAATGAGAAAGAAGATGAAGATTGTCTGCCTGGATCTGGAAGGGGTGCTGGTGCCCGAAATCTGGATTGCCTTCTCCGAGGCCAGCGGAATTCCCGAGCTGCGCCGGACCACCCGCGATGAGCCGGATTATGATAAGCTGATGCGCTGGCGTCTGGGGATCCTGAAGGAACACGGTCTGGGTCTGAAGAACATTCAGGACACCATCGCCACCATCGACCCCATGCCCGGCGCCCGGGAATTTCTGGATGCGCTCCGGGCCGAAACCCAGGTGCTGATCCTCTCCGATACTTTCACTCAGTTCGCCTCGCCCCTGATGAAAAAGCTGGGCTGGCCCACGATCTTCTGCAATGAGCTGGAGGTGGGAAGCGACGGCATGATCACGGGATATCGGATCCGGACCCCGCAAAGCAAGCTGTCCACTGTAAAAGCCCTGCAGAGCATCGGCTTTGACACCGTCGCCGCCGGAGACAGCTTTAACGACCTGGGCATGATTCAGCAAAGCTTCGCCGGCTTCCTCTTCCGCAGCACCGAGCAGATCAAAAAGGATCACCCGGAGCTGCCTTCCTGCGAGACCTATGAAGACCTGCTCGCCCTGATCCGGAAGGCGCTGTAAACATCGGAATCATTCATCTGGTTCAAAAAACAGGAGAGGCGGTTTGCGGCCGTCTCTCCTGTTTTCGGTTTCCGAATTCTCTGCGTCCGTGTTTTTCATGTTGTCTTTCTGATCTTCGGTCAAACAACCCACCGTTTTGATCGCACCACAGGTTCAATGAAGATTGTTTGAGCCGGGATCAGATGTCGATTTCCTGTCCGGTCAGGCTCTTCCAGAACTGCCGGATCGCGTTCTGGTTGGTCACGCCGTAATTGGGATCCTTTTCCTCCGTCTCCGCCATGTTCCGCAGGAAATGCACGCACAGGTGGCCGTTAAAGCCGTTATCCTTGATCGTATTGGCATCGTGGGCATGGTTGTGCGTGGTGCCGATGGTCCATTCTCCGTTCGGCAGCCGGACATACACCTTCTTCGGATCCCAGGTCACCTGGTTTCCGAAGGCTTTGTTCATGGTGTTCGTATCCTGCCGGGTCAGGGGTTCCGCGTCGCAGTGGCGCCCCCGGCTCAGAATCTGAAGCGTCCAGGACAGCTTTGTGGCCGGATCGTAGATCAGCAGCTTCTGCTTGTTCCGGAGAATCGGCTTCACGTCGTCATACCAGTGCATCAGCTTGATATCCCCCACCGAAGGGGCGGAGATGCTGTCGTTGATTTCGCCCGTGGCTACACCGGAGGATGATTCGGTCTGCGTGGACACCTGAATCTTTTCGCCGGAAGCCGCTTTCTTCTCAAGGGCTGTCAGCGTTTTCTTGCCCGCCAGGCCGTCCGCGTCAAGACCGGATGCCTTCTGAAAGGTCTTCACGGCCTCTCTGGTCTTCGCCCCGTATTTTCCGTCCGCGGTGCCGGACAGGACCCCTACGGCAATCAGCGCTTCCTGCAAAACCTTGACCCGGTTCCCGCTGGCTCCCGGCCGCAGGGTGGAATAGTTGCCGGAAAAAAGGCTGGAAGAGCCGGAGGTCGAAGCGGACTTCGCGGACGTATCCGAAGCAGCCTGCGAGGCGGCGGAAGTTTGAGCGGAGGAAGTGCCGGATGAAGAAGATGAAGAGCCTGAAGAAGATTTCCCCGCGGCGCTGTAAATCAGAGCCAGGGTCTTCTTCCCGGCCAGTCCGTCCGCGTTCAGGTTGTTCTTGCTCTGAAATTTCCGAACGGCGTTTTCCGTGTTCAGTCCGAAAATGCCGTCCGCGTATCCGCCCAGATAGCCCAGATCGATCAGGGCCTGCTGCATTTTCTTCACTTCGTCCCCTTTGCATCCGTTATACAGGGTAGACGGATCCAGCGCGAAAGCGGCTGAGACAGACATGGCAGCCAGCACAGCGGCCAGCAGCAATGAGAAAACCAAACGTTTTTTCATAGGCTTCTCCTCCTTTCCTGTTCATGAAGCAGGTTCAGTATAACATAAAATGTAGGATTTGTAAATTATTATTACGAAAGAATTACGATTTCTTTCGGATTCGTATCTCCGCGAACACAGAAAGCCGGACAGACTGCTCCAAAGAGCCATCTTCTCAAAGCGCTTCGCAAAGTCCGAAAATCTGTCAGGGATTTCCCCTTGACAGGTTCCTTTCTTTCGGATATAATGCACACCTGTCAGGGTTTCTCCCCTGACAGAAGGGTGATGGCCGTGGCGCAGGAAGATCTTCAGCGGAAAGTCCGTCTGGCCTTTCTGTCCGCGTTTTACGGCAATCTCCTGACAGAGAAGCAGCGACAGGTGCTCTCTCTGCATTGCGAGGAGGATCTTTCCCTGGGAGAAATCGCCGCGGAAATGGGGATTTCCCGCCAGGCAGCGCATGAAGCCCTTTCCAGGGCCTCCGCTCGCATGGAAGAAATGGAAGCTTCCCTCGGCCTTGCGGAAAGATACCGCAGGCTCCAAAGCGGTCTGGAGCAGGCCCGGGATTTTCTGCGGAATCGTCAGGTTGATCAGGCGGAGCAGATGATCTCTTCCCTGCTGGACTGGGAGGAGCATTATTAAGGAGGCATGACCATGGCCTTTGACGGCTTAAGCCAGAAACTGCAGGGCGCCCTGAAGAAAATGACCGGGCGCGGCAAGCTGAACGAACAGGCGGTTCGGGAGGGCATGCGGGAAGTGCGCATGGCCCTGCTGGAGGCCGACGTCAACTACGCGGTCGCAAAGGACTTCATTAAAAAGGTCACGGAGCGCTGCGTGGGTGCGGATGTGCTTTCCTCCCTCACGCCCTCTCAGCAGGTCATCAAAATCGTCAATGAGGAAATGACCGAGCTCATGGGCTCCACCAACGCCCGGCTCACCTGGTCCCCCTCCGTGCCGACGATTTTCATGCTCTGCGGTCTTCAGGGCGCCGGTAAAACCACATTTTGCGGAAAGCTGGCCGGATATCTGGCCAAGCAGGGTAAAAAGCCGATGCTGGCCGCCTGCGATATCTATCGTCCCGCTGCCATCAAACAGCTGCAGGTTGTCGGCGAGCAGGTGAAGGTTCCGGTGTTCGAAAAAGGGACGCAGGATCCGGTGAAAACGGCGAAGGAAGCCATCGAATACGCCCGGTATTATCAGCGGGATGTCCTGATTATCGATACGGCCGGCCGCCTGCATATCGACGAAGAGCTCATGGACGAGCTGCTGCGCATCAAGCAGGCCGTTCATCCCCAGGAAATTCTGCTGACGGTGGATGCCATGACCGGTCAGGACGCGGTGACCGTCGCGAAGACCTTCGATGAAAAGCTGGACGTGACCGGCGTAATCCTCACCAAGCTCGACGGCGATACCCGCGGCGGCGCGGCCCTGTCCATCCGAGCCGTCACCGGCAAACCCATCAAGTTCAGCGGCGTCGGTGAAAAGCTGACGGATATTGAGCCTTTCCATCCGGACCGGATGGCTTCCCGGATTCTCGGCATGGGCGACGTGCTGACCC
>CADBLV010000309.1 GCA_902795555.1 uncultured Eubacteriales bacterium
AAAACTGCATCGTGCTGGGCCATGTGCAGGACGCGGAAGGCCGCAAGATGAGCAAGCATCTGGGCAATGTGGTGGATCCCTTTGTGATGCTGGATAAATTCGGGGCCGATGCCCTGCGGTGGTATTTCTATACCACCTCCGCTCCCTGGCTGCCCTCCCGATTCTCTGAGGAGGCCGTTCAGGAAGGACAGCGGAAATTCCTGGCCACGCTGCAGAACACCTATGCCTTCTTTGCCATGTATGCCCAGATTGACGGATTCGATCCGCTGGCCCATCCGCTGGAGAAAACCGAGAAAACCCTGATGGACCGGTGGATTCTGAGCAAACTGAACACGCTGATTGCCAGAGTCGACGACGACCTGGCCCATTACCGCGTGACCGAGAGCGCCAACGCCCTGGCCGACTTCGTTGACGAGCTGAGCAACTGGTATGTCCGGCGGGGCCGGGAGCGCTTCTGGGGCAAGGGCATGGGCGGAGACAAGGAAGCCGCCTTCGCCACGCTGTATCACGTGCTGGTGACGGTGGCCAAGCTCAGCGCTCCCTTCGTGCCTTTCCTGGCGGAGCAGATCTATCAGAACCTGGTTGTGAACAACATCCCCGGGGCGCCGGAAAGCGTGCACCTCTGCGATTTCCCGGAGAGCGATGCCTCTCAGATCGATCCGGAGATGGAAAAGCAGATGGACGCGCTGGTCGAGGTTGTGCAGCTGGGCCGGGCCTGCCGCAACAGCGCGAACATGAAGGTGCGCCAGCCGGCGGCTGCCCTGTATGTGAAGGGCGCCTCCTTCGATCAGGCCTATCAGGAACTGTGCGAGGACGAGCTGAACGTGAAGAAAGTGATCTTCACGGACGACGCACGGGCCTTTACCACCTATAAGCTGAAGCCGCAGATGCGTACCCTCGGGCCGAAATACGGCAAGCTGCTGGGCCGGATCGGCCAGAAGCTGGCGGAGATGGACGGCAACGAGGTCGTGGATGCCTTCGGACGGGGCGAAACGGTGTCCTTTATGATCGACGACACGGAGATTGTGCTCTCCGCGGGCGACGTGCTGACCGAGCCGACCCAGAAGCCCGGCTTCACCGCCATTGAGGACAAGGGCGTGACCGTCGTGCTGGACACCAATCTGACCGGGGAACTGATCCGGGAAGGCTATGTGCGGGAAGTGATTTCCAAGGTTCAGAACATGCGGAAGGAAGCCGGATTCGAAGTGACAGACCGGATTCGGATTACCTTCAGCGCCGAGGACGCTGTGGCGGACGCCCTTGCCGCCTTTGAGGACATGCTGAAGCGGGCAACGCTGGCCCTGGAAGTGATCCGGGAGGACGCCGCGGACGGCAAACCCTGGGACATCAACGGCCGGAAGGCTGTGGTGAAAGTGGAAAAAGTATGAAAATCGCGCTGATCGGCCAGGATATCCCCACCCTGCTTCCCGGCCTGCTGGCGGACCTGTTTTTCGCCTGCCGGGAGGGGGCGGAGGCGGCCGCGGAAGAACGGAACCCGGCGATGCGGGAGCTGCTGCAGGGATACGGCGACGCCATGGTGAAAAAAGCGGACATCGGCGGTTCGTTTCTGGTTTCCGGAGACCGGGAAACCGTGCTGGAGGGGGCGGATTGCGTCCTCTATGCCGGGGATTGCCAGCCGGCGAGCCGATTCCAGATGGACCGGGATGCTCTGAGCGGCAGCGAGGAGGGAGACCCCGGGCTGTCGGACCAGGCGCGGGTGAACGGCGGCCTGGGCGGCCTTCTGCACGCCCTGCGGGCCGGGGAGGAGGTTTTGCACCTCTGCGACGCCATGGATCGGGTCTGCCCCGGGGCTCTGGTGATCAATCTGGGGCAGCCCGTTGCCCGAACTACCGGGATTTTTCTGAAGCGGGGATATCGCTGCTTCGGCCTGGGCCGGACGCCCATGAAAGGATCCAGCGGGGCGGACGCCTTCCTGAAGCGCCTGGGGATTCCGGCAAGCCGGGGACGGGTGACCGTGGCGGGCCTTCCGGGCTTCGCCTTCCTGATTGAGGCGGCGGACGGGGACCTTCCTGTGACCGACAGGCTGAAAAAGGCCGCAAAAGCCGGAGAGCTGGGAAGCCTCAGCAAAAGATGGCTCGACTGGTGGGGGACGATTCCCGCCGGGGAAGTGACCGACGCGGCGGAGTTTCTTCCGGCCCAGCCGGACTACATTCCCGAGGAGCATCCCGCCTTCGGCGAAACAGTCGAACGGCGCAAGGAACGAATTCTGTATATGAACACGGTGCGTCAGCAGGGGGCCGACAGCACGGAAGGCGCCATGGCCCAGCTGCTGCTGCTGTCCCGGGTGCCGCCGATCCGGCCCATGTCCCTGGCGATGATGATCCTGCGGGGAGAAAGCGGGTCCATGGACGCGGTGACCAGGCGCAACGGCGAAAATCTTCCCGATCTGCCTCCGGAGGCGATCATTGAAGCGCGGCTGACCCTCTCAAACGGGGAGGAGATTCCGCAGCATCTGGCGCTGAATCCGGCCCTGGCAGAGATTCTGCGGGAGGTCGACGCGGCGAACCGTCTGGCTTCCCAGGCTGCTTTCGGCGACAGGGAAGCCCTGCGGGAATATCTGGAAACCGACCCGGCGCTGGAAGGGGTGGACCGCCTGTATGCCATGGAGGTCGCGGAAGCGCTGATCGCTTTGCATTCGGACGTGCTTCCCCGCTTCCGCGACGGGGAAACGGAATAGCCAAAGCCGAACCGGGAAAAAGGAAACGGGCAGAAAAACAAACGGAAAACAACACCGACAGAAGAACCGATCAGAAAGAAAAGGAGAATCCGATGTTCTTAGCCGACACCTGGGTGGACTACGAAGTGCTGGATACCGGAGACGGGGAGAAGCTGGAGCGCTGGGGCGAGATCATTCTGCGCCGCCCGGATCCGCAAACCATCTGGCCCAAAGCCCAGGAGCGCCTGTGGCGGCAGGCCATGGCCGTTTATCACCGAAGCGACCGGGGCGGCGGGGAATGGGAATTTCTCCGGCCCCTGCCGGAGAAATGGGTCGTCCGATACGGCGAACTGTCCTTTTTTGTGCGCCCGACCGGCTTCAAGCATACGGGCCTGTTTCCGGAGCAGGCGGCCAACTGGGACTGGATGTCCGGCCTCATCCGGGAAAGCGGGCGGCGGGATCTGAAGATTCTGAACCTGTTCGGATATACGGGCGGCGCCACCCTGGCCTGCGCCGCCGCGGGAGCACAGGTGACCCATGTGGACGCGGCGAAGGGCATGGTGCTGTGGGCGAAGGACAACCGCGCCCTTTCCGACCTGCCGGAGGACCGCTTCCGATGGATTGTGGAGGATGCGATCCGCTTTGTCCAGCGGGAAATCCGCCGGGGGAACACCTATGACGCCGTGCTGATGGATCCGCCCAGCTATGGCCGGGGCCCGGGCGGGGAGGTGTGGAAGCTGGAGAATGAGCTTTTCTCGCTGGTGAAAACCTGCGCGGAGGTTCTGAGCGAAAGACCTCTGTTTTTCCTGATCAATTCCTACACCACGGGCTTTCAGGCCAGCGTGCTGAGCAACCTGCTGGGGCGCTGCGTGCAAAGCCGCTTCGGAGGAACCGTGGACAGCCGGGAGCTCTGCCTGCCTGTGACCGCCGGCGGGGTGCTTCCCTGCGGCGCCAGCGGGAGGTGGCAGCGTGGCTGACATCCTGTTTGAGGACAACCATGTGCTGGTGGCGGTGAAACCGCCGAACATGCTCTCCCAGGCGGATCGCACCGGGGACTCGGACATGCTGACGGAAATGAAGGCGTATATCAAGGAAGCCTATCACAAGCCGGGGAACGTTTATCTGGGGCTGGTGCACCGGCTGGACCGGCCGGTCGGCGGGCTGATGGTTTTCGCCCGGACCAGCAAGGCTGCCGCCAGGCTGTCCGCCCAGATGCGGGAGCACGCCCTGGGGCGGGAATATCTGTGCGTCGTTTGCGGAGAAACGCCGGAGGAATTCACGCTCACGGATTATCTGATCAAGGACGAAATCAAAAACAAGGTCGTTGTCTGCGAGGCGGACGAAAAGGGCGGGAAGCTGGCGATTCTCCACGGGCGGCGCATCGCTGCCCGGGAAGGAACCTGCCTTTGCGCCGTGCGGCTGGAAACGGGCCGCAGCCACCAGATTCGCGTTCAGATGAGCCATATCGGGGCGCCGCTGTGGGGAGACAACCGATACGGATACGGGATTCCCGGGCAGCAGATTGCCCTTTGGGGATACAAACTGACGTTTCAACACCCGATTTCCGGGGAGCGGCTGACCTTTCACGCAATGCCGGAAGGCGGCGTTTGGGGCCTTTACGGGGATCTGCTGACCGTGCCGGAGGACACGGATCCCATCCGGCGCCGCGACATTCTGAACATCCGGGAGGATGTGATTCAGAAGCTGGAGGAATTCGACAAATTCAAGCCTGTCGGCACGGACGAGCTGCTGTGATGGCGGCCGGGGCCGGAGATGGGACCGCGGCTATGCCCGGAAACAGAATCGCGGCCCGGGCCGGGAGCGGACAGCGCTGCAGAGCCCGGAGAAGACAGCGCGGAACGACAGGATAAAAGGAGAAAAAGATTGTTCAGCTATGAAGTGAAACATGTGTGCAAACAGTCCGGGGCCCGCCTGGGCGTTCTGCACACGCCCCACGGAGATATTCCGACGCCGATCTATATGCCTGTGGGCACCTCGGCCTGCGTGAAGGCGATGACGCCCCGGGAGATGGAGGAAATCGGGACGAAAATCCTGCTGTCCAACACCTATCATCTGCATCTGCGGCCCGGGGAGGAGCTGATCCGGGAGGCCGGGGGCCTGCACGCCTTTATGAACTGGCACGGCCCGATTCTCACGGACAGCGGCGGTTTTCAGGTGTTTTCCCTGGCGGGCATCCGGAAGATCACCGAGGAAGGCGTGATGTTCCGCAGCCATCTGGACGGATCGAAGCAGTTCATCGGCCCGGAGGAATCCATGGACATCCAGCAGGCCCTGGGATCGGACATCGCCATGGCCTTTGATGTCTGTTCGCCCTATCCCTGCGACTGGCAGACGGCGAAAGAGGCCATGGAGCGAACCCACCGATGGGCGGAGCGTTGCAAACAGCATCATACCCGTCCGGATCAGGCGCTGTTCGGGATCGTCCAGGGGGCTTTCTATCCGGATCTGCGGGTGGAAAGCGCGACGACCCTTCGGGAGATGGATTTTGTCGGATACGGCATCGGGGGGCTCAGCGTCGGGGAACCCAAGCCCGTCATGTATGAGATGCTGGACAGGCTCATGCCCTGCCTGCCGGAGGAAAAGCCGCGATATCTGATGGGCGTGGGAACGCCGGACTGCTTCATCGAGGCGGTGATTCGCGGCGTGGATATGTTCGACTGCGTCCTGGCGACCCGGATTGCCAGGAACGGAACCGTTCTGACCAGCAAGGGCCGGGTGGTTGTGAAAAACGGGAAATATGCCCGGGATTTCTCGCCGCTGGACGAGGCCTGCGACTGCTATGCCTGCCGGAATTTCACCCGGGCCTACATCCGACACCTGTTCAACGCCCGGGAAATCACCGGGGGAAGGCTGGCCAGCATCCACAACCTGCGCTTCCTGATTCACATGATGGAGGAAATCCGGGAGGCCATCGCGGAGGACCGGCTGCTGGATTACCGCAGGGAATTCTATGAACGATATGACCTGACGAAGAATTTCTGACCGCTTCACGCGTGAAGACAGCCCGGAACAGGGACGGTTTCCGATCGATGAGCCGTCTCTGTTCTTTTGCTGTTGTTCTTTCCATGTTCGCGGGCTTGACTCTTCCCCCCGATCCCTCTATCCTGTATACAGTTTAAAATGATGTGCTTTTCAAGGGTGAAAAGCCGGAAGGAAGGAATGAAAATGGATCTTGTTCTGAAACTGGGGATGCTGTTGCTGTTTTTCGGCGTGATGGTGTTTGTCGGCTTCTATTGCCGCCGCCATGCCACGGACGTCAACGGCTTTGTGCTGGGGGGACGGAACGTCGGCCCCTGGCTGACCGCCTTCGCTTACGGAACATCCTATTTTTCGGCAGTGGTTTTTGTGGGATATGCAGGGCAGTTCGGATGGAAATACGGCATTGCCTCCACCTGGATCGGTCTGGCGAACGCCTTCCTGGGTTCCCTGCTGGCCTGGGCCGTGCTGGGACGGCGGACCCGCATCATGACGCAGCACCTGAAATCCCATACGATGCCGCAGTTCTTTGAAACCCGCTTTGATTCCAGCGCGCTGAAGATCCTCTCTTCCGCGATTATCTTTATCTTCCTGATTCCCTATACCGCCTCCCTGTATAACGGCCTCAGCCGCCTGTTTGAAATGGCGTTTCATGTGGATTACGCGATCTGCGTGATCGTGATGGCCGTGCTGACAGGCATTTATGTGATCGCCGGCGGATATATGGCCACGGCTGTGAACGACTTTATCCAGGGCATCATCATGATCGTCGGCATCGTTGCGATCGTCGCGGCCGTGCTTGCCAGCCGCGGCGGCTTCTCCGCCTCCCTGTACAACGGCCTCAGCCGCCTGTTCAGGATGGCCTTCAATATTGATTATTCCGTCT
>CADBLV010000310.1 GCA_902795555.1 uncultured Eubacteriales bacterium
CCCTTTCTGGTCATAAAACTGAACTGTCCGGACTGTGATGCCGCATTCTTTTGCCAGTTCTCCGGTGGTGTATTGTGACATAGTCCCGACCTCCTTTCAACGCCATCCTACAATATGACGTAACGTCACGAGCAATACATGACGTAAGAGGATTTTCCATTTTTCGCCCAAAAAGGCCGCAGAATCATCATTGCTGCCCTGATCTTTTCCCGGCCGGAAGATGAAACAATGCCATCGCCGGGCCTGGCGATGGCAGTAGGTTCACAGAGAAAGGTCGGTTTCCTCAAAATGTTTGATACTCAGCTGGATGCTCTTTGCTGTTCCGGCCAGGAACAGGGCCAGTCCCGCGAGCGTGAACAGGGCTTTATCGCGCATGTTCTGCGGATCCAGAGTGTCCAGAGCCTGAACGAACGGCACCGTATAAGTCGCAATAACCTCGATCGTAATCCATGCGAACACCGCTGTGGCTGCGAAGGCGAACGCCTTTCCGGGTTTGTTGATATCCCGATAGTATATCGGGAAAAAGATCATGTTGAAGATCGCGAAAAGAATCAGCGCTTCTCCGATCAGGGCTAATCCGGCGTCCAGTCCGGCCGGGTTCGGCATGTTCCCGATCGCGTTTTTCAGCAGAATAAACGCTCCGATCAGGATCAGGTCGATCACCTCCAGCACCGAGGCAAACAGGATTCTCGCTTTCACGGCGTCTGCGCGGGAAACAGGCAACATCAGCGTGTAGGAAGCATCATGGTTTTCTCTTGCGGTCAGGCAGATAAAAAAGATTGCCAGCCCCATGTAAAAGCAGCTCACGCCATAGGGATAGCCGGGCACCAGAATCAGCGCAGAACACAGCAGCATGATATATCCCATGGGATGCATGCATAGTTTCCATTCTTTTGCCAGCATTTTCATGCTTCCTCCGCCCCCTTCTCCAGATGAATCATGATCTCCTCCAGGGTGGCCTCCCGGGTTTCCCATTTCCCTGCATCTTCCTTTCGGAGAAGAACCGTATGCCCATCCCGCACCGGGCAGCATCCGCAGGCCGCTTCTTTCAATTCCTCCGGCACCTCTTTGCCGCATTCCGCAATCCGCCAGGAGCTTTGAAAGGCGTCCAGATCGCTGTCCGCCCTGAGCTTTCCGTTCTGCAGAAACAGAATCCGGTCGGCACACTTCTCCAGATCTGACGTAATATGCGTCGAAAAGAAAACCGTCTTCCCCTCATCCTTCAGTTTGAGGAACACCTCCACCAGTTCTTCCCGGCTGATCGGATCCAGGCCGCTGGTCGGCTCATCCAGAATCAGGATCTCCGCGCCGTGGCACAGAGCCAGACACAGCGCGTACTTGATCTTCATTCCGTTGGACAGCTCCGCCGGCGTTTTTTCCTCGTCCAGGCCGAATTCCGCCATCCTTTTCCGATATGCGTCATCGTCCCAGCCGGGATAGAACGTTTTCGTCACCTCGGTGATCGCCTTCAGCTTTTTCCGGGTGTAGTAAGTCATTCCGGCGGACACAAAGCCAATCCGTTCCTTGATTGCCCGATCATGTTCCGGAAACGGCAGTCCGAAGAATGAAATTTCTCCCGCGTCCCGCCGCACAAAAGACAGAATGGCGTTGATCGTTGTGGATTTCCCAGCACCGTTCCGGCCGATGAAGCCTGTCACGCAGCCCGGTTCCAGGCTGAATGACACATCCTGCAGCTGAAACGCCGGATAACGCTTACACAGTCCCTGAACCGTCAGGGGTTTCTTCAAATCAAAGTCCATCTTTCATGCCCTCCGCCATACTCAGAAATATACGCGCGTCCACCAGGGCCAGTCCGCTGTTCTCATCCCCCAGCACCATCAGCTGATCGCCGGGATTGATATGAAAAACACGCCGCGCACGGACCGGAATCACAATCTGCCCCTTGTCGCCAACGGTCACCAACCCGAACATATGCTTTCCCCGCATGCCCGGCCGGCCATCCAGCTCCGTGTCCGGTGCGTTGGCCAGATCATCCAGCGATACGTTCAGCACCTCGGAGAGCCTGCCTGATATTTCAAGATCCGGCACGCTCTCTCCCGATTCCCACTTTGCAATCGTCTGGCGCGTCACGCCGATCGCTTCAGCCAGGGCCTCCTGGGTCATGCACTTCTGTTTCCGAACTTTCTGAAGGTTCTTTCCAATCATACATTTCCCACCTTTCAGAAACAAGCATATGTCAGGAAGCGCCCGGCGTCAACCAATAAAACCTGACATTTTGATTCTGAAATGGAATGATTCGCTGACATTTGCTGTCCCGGCGCATTTATTCTTCAATCCACAGCGCCCGCCCGTACAGATCATCGCAGAGATTAACCAGGGAGAGCATAATCCAGTTTCTCATATCCTCCCAGGTTTGCAGGGAGATCAGCCAGGGCTTTTCGATTTTATAATTCTCCGCATTCCCGAACACGCTCTCAAATCCGGAGACGAACTTTTCCTTTTCTTCCCGCGCGATATGCTTTCGGGAATCCGTCAGTTTTTCTTCCCACACATCATACATGGTCAGGATTTCCCGATAGCCCAGAATCGCGATTCGCTGATAGATTCTGCATTGGAAGCCGGAAGGCGCCGTACGGCCGTTCACTTTCAGCAGCCCCTCCAGATAATGCAGGAACTCGTGCCGGGGACAATATTCAACCACCGTCTCCGTGGGATAGCAGGCCAGATGCAGCTCTTCCATCTCCTCTTCCGAATACTGTTCGGAGCTGATTTCTTCCTCCTGCATGGTGTACCACATGATGCTCAGCTCGTCCAGAAAGGCCTGATTGGCCTTCCCGGTCTTTTTCATGCCGAAATATCCCTGCAGTTCCTTCACAGCCTGCTCTGTCTTCCTGCCGAATTTTCCGTCCGCCTCATCCTGCAGCACGCCGATATCGATCATCTGCTGCTGCATCTGAACAACCTCCTCGCCGGAGCTGCCCCGTTTCAGATCAGCCAGAGCGGTTGTCTGCAGCAGGCAGAGGAGCAGGATCCATGCCGCGATACGCCGTTTCATCCGTTCACCCTCCTTTTTCGCCTTTGAAACGCAGATTCCGGGTCTTTCTTTTCGCCCGGATGTCGATTCCCGATTCAAAGCCCGGGCCCTGTTCATCAAAGCTCCGTCATTCCAGCGACTCCCACAGGGCATAAAGCGCGGTGATTTCTTCCCGGAGCGCATGATAGGCCCGGGTCAGTTCCGCCGCTTTCGCGGGATCCTTATAGGTTTCCGGATCGGCGAGAACCGCTTCCAGGCCGGCGCTTTCCTCTTCGGCGCGGGCAATCCGCTCCTCCGTTTCCTTCAGACGATCCTCCGCTTCCTTCCGGCGGCGTTTTTCCTCCCGCTCCCGCTTTTTCTCCTTGTCAAGGGCCGTGCGGGTCATTCCGGCGGTTTCACTGTCCGGCAGCTGATCCCGGCTGACCTTTGCAAAATAGCTGTCGTAATTGCCCAGATACTCCTTGAGAACGCCGTCCTCCAGCACGCAAACCTTGTCGGCAAAACGGTTGATAAAATATCGATCATGAGAAACCGCGATGATTGTTCCCTCAAAATCCGCGAGGGCTGCCTCCAGCACCTCCCGGCTGTCCATATCCAGATGGTTCGTGGGCTCATCCAGAAGGAGCACGTTATCCCTGCGAAGCATCAGCTCCGTGAGACAGACCCGCCCCTTTTCCCCTCCGCTCAAAGTAGCAACCGGCTCGAAAACCTCGTCTCCCGTGAAAAGGAAGAGGCCCAGCGCTCCGCGGATTTCATACTGTTCCATGCGCGGAAACCGATCCCACACCTCGTCGAGAACCGATTTGTCCTCCCGAAGCGAAGCCTGATGCTGATCATAATAGCCCAGGTCCACCCCCGTGCCCCAGCGGATGATACCGGCGTCCGGCCGTTCCTCGCCCACCAGGCATTTCAGGAGGGAAGACTTGCCTGTCCCGTTATC
>CADBLV010000311.1 GCA_902795555.1 uncultured Eubacteriales bacterium
ATTTCCGGCTTTTTCGAGATGCAGATAAACCGGGTATGGTTATTGCTGTTATTCTGGATTTCGGAAGACAGACAGTCCAGACCATACAGGGCTGCGCAATGACCGGAGGAGATGGCGGCGGCATCCTTGCGGCCGCTCTCTGCCACCATCCGTGCGGCAGCAGCCGTATTCGTGCAGACATTCACATGCCATTCTTTATGCCGGGACAGGAAGGCGGAGCACTGCTGGATCGCCTGTTCATGAGAATAGATTTCGCGGATCTCCTCCGGCTTTGTACCCGGCAGAACCAGCAGCGTATGATCGATCTTGATCCGCACGGAACGGACGATATAACAGTGATGCTGGATCATCAGATCATAAACGCTGTTCACCGAACCGGCAAGACTGTTTTCAATGGGCAGAATACCGTACTGGCACAGGCCGCTGTCAATGGCCCCGAAAACATTCTCAAAGGTCCTGCAGTACATGATGGACGGATAACGGATCATCTTTTCGCAGGCAAGCTGTGAATAGGCGCCTTCAACGCCCTGACAGGCAATCATGGCTTTTTCCGGAAAAACTGCAGGCATGGCGGCAACATAATCCCGGATCTGCTGTCCGAGCCGGCTTTCCGAATGGCCGTCCATTTCCTGATGCATTCGGCTGTGATCCATCAGCAGGTGAAACAGTGCACGGACCCCCTGCTCATAGTCTTCTCCGGCCTGCTCTGCGGCTTTGTTCAGCAGGTTTCTCTCCCGTTCACTGTCATACACAGGCAGGTTATGCTCCCGCTTGTATTGTCCTATTGCTCTGGCGATTTCCATTCTTTTGCCGTAGAGTTTTATAATCTCCCGGTCTGTTTCATCGATCTGCTCTCTCAGTTCATTGATATCCATCTCAAATCTCCTTTCCCGATGATGCATGGTATATTGTTCCATTGGATAAAATCCGGTATACCACGATCACGCCCGCTGTCAGCAGCCCCATCAGCATCAGTCCGAGCCACAGCATCGGATTGGCGCTGTCGCCGGTTTTCGGAACTTCATAGCCTTCCTTGATCGTGATTTCCGCGTCCACGCTTCCATCCTTGAAGTTGATCGTCACCTTATGTTTCCCGACGGCCAGCGTGTCCAGATAGTCCGCCTTCAGCGTCACGATCAGGCTGCCCTTTTCCGCGGTATGGCTCCCATTCGGCATGACCTGTGCATCCATCCTCGTGTTCTGATAATTGTCATAGGCCTTGCTTGAGTCCGGTTCGCTGCGAACCGTGATCCGGCAATCCTTCTGATCACCGATTTCATGAACCCTGTTATCCACGAGCGCCACGACGTAGGTCACCTTTTCCTCGGCCGTCGTGACCTTCCCTCCGGTAATCGTGACCGGGATACACTCGGGAGTCGTATCAAGATGAATTATGTCCCCAACCACCTTGTACCAGACATAATAGGTTCCGCAAGCGGTTCCGGTTGGGATCGATGTGCTCCATCCGGAAGTCGGCGGCGTCTTGTCGTCCTTTCCCAGAGCGTACTGCATCGTGCCGTCGGACGCAGCTCCTGCGGTGACAAGTTCCTGGGCCGAGCCGGTGTAGGTCAGAGTCCTGGCTTCCGGCTCCGTGGTGACCGTAGCCACGGTAGCTTCCGGGAACTGGACTCTTTTATAATCCAACGCCCGCCCTGCAGTGTTTTCATCGATAGAAGCCATACCTTCGGTGCCTTCCGCGTTTGTCCATCCGGTACCGACCATACTGTTCTGAACATTTCCATCAATGGCCTTACTACTTCCGCTGGCCACCAGTTTTCCTCCGGTGATCTTTGTCGCGGTGCTCTTTGTCTCACTATAGGAAAAGATGCCCCATTGTCCGGAAGCAATCACGGTACCGTCTATGATCTCTATATCATCAAAGGCATGGATGCCAAATATGCCGCCCGTTACAGTCACTGTACCGCCTTCGATTATAACATTCTTTTTAGCATGGATGCCTTCTTGTCCCCCGGTAGCGTTCACAGTGCTATTATCTTTGATTTTTAAAGTGCCCGAAGTATTCCCAGTGTCTCCATCGCATTTATCCGCATAGATGCCGTAAGAACTATTGCCGGTACCTTCAGCAATCACAGTGCTGTTGTTTATTATGGTCATTCCTCCTGTGCTTTTGATACCAGAATTACCTCCTCTGGAGGTCACCGTGCTTCCGTTTATCTCCAATTCTCCGCAAACGGTTATATTGGTTCCACCTTCCTCATAAGTGTAGCCGATATGTATTCCTATCTTCTCAGCATTAACGGTCAGCGTACCGGTGCCAGAGATGTTCACTGAACAACTGCATTTACAGTAGATCCCATAGCCATCTTTTGCAGTCGAGGTTAGTACGTTATCCGACGCAAGAACGATATTGAACGTTTTATCTGATGATATTTCATAATAAATTGCTGTATTATTATAGACAAGGCCGTTGTTGTTATAGCCGTTCAGCGTCAGAGTATTGGTTGTTGCGTCATAGCTTGCTGTGGCGGGATTACTGCCGGTGATACTTGATGCGTTCGCACTGGTCACCTGAGTTCCGCCGACCCAGAGATCATAAGGTGTTCCATCCGCATACGCCGTCAGACACATCCCCGGCAGCAGGCCGATGATCATCGCCAGAGTGAGCAGAATGCCGAATAACTTCTTCATCTTCATGACTGTCGTCTCCTTGATCCCTGATCACGGCTGTTATGGCCGCCGCATCACCGGACACATACTGATCCCTTTCAAATCCCAACCCTTGCGGAAAACGCTTCATTCATCGGGTTCCGAACCATACCTGGCATAGGTTTTTTATATCATTTACTACCGCAAAAGTCAACCGGCGATGTCTGTGTCCACCCGGCTCAAGCATAGTTTTTTTGCAACGAAACACGCCCTCATGCTTCCTGTTACTGAACAGGCAGAAAGATACTGATTTCATCATCCATGAAATAACCAAGGAAATTGTTCACCAATTCATAGTCAGTGATTTCCCCGCTTTGAATGCCTTCAAGAAAATCCGCCAGTTGAGACAGATGATCTGTTCCTTTTTCGATATAGTTATGAGAGCAATACAACCATTCTGTTTTTTCTGCGGCTGCCCGATCCGCAGCCTTTCGCATACTGATCACATAATCCGAAAAGGAAGAGTCTTCAGATATCGCCAGAAGAGGGCCTGGGTAGTACATGTCCCCGGTAAACAAGATTTTGTTGTCAGTATCCAGCAGCATAATAGAGGAAGAATTATGTCCGGGAGTATAAAGCACCTCCAGGGTTCTTTCCCCCAAATCGATGATTTGGCCGTCTTTCACGGTTCCGGTCGGCACTTTTCCGGAAATATGATCCGGAACTGTTATACAGGACGTATCCATGACCGATGAAAGCTTTTGCAGCTCGTAGGCCAGCTCTTCCAATTCTTCCTCAGTCGGACCATTTGTCAAGTGCCTGATGACGTCGTCATTGTCATAACACCAGACCTCGTCAAACTCAGCGTTTCCTCCGATATGATCAAAATGATCATGCGAATTCAGCACAATGACAGGAAGATCCGTGAGTTTCTCCACTAAAGGCCGCAGAGGAGCAAGCCCCATTCCGGTATCCCAAAGAATGGCTTTTTCTTTTCCGAGGATCAGGAAGCTACAGACATCCTGCTCATATGGCATTTCATAAAATGCGTAGACATTTGCCGGCAGTTTGAATATGGTAAACCATTCGCTGTCCAGATCCGTTTTTTCAAACTGTGTCCATTTCTCAGCAATATATTCCCGCCATTTCTCAAAATTCTGTAAAAAATCGTTGTTTTCTGCATATGAAATAGTCCGGCAGAAACACATCATCAGCACCAGAAGGAAAATGCTGAAGGAAATAAAGGCCCTTTTTCTGATAAGGATCATAAACAACCTCCTCGTATACGATGGGGACGGTTCTTTCGTCTCTCCTTACCGTCTCCCCCGGACTGTTCTTTCTTTTCACGATTCATCCCGATCCTGTACTGCTTCTCCGGCTCACGTTTCCTCTCTTCCGGCGGCAGAGCATCTGACAGGATCAGGCTGAGATATCTCACACGTTCGTCTGTACTTTCTGTTCCGTTTGCTCCCAGGGTCATGACTGTTGCATGGAGTTTGTCATACCCCTGTCAGTTTACCACAGAGCAGCACTTCAATTCAATCTCAAAC
>CADBLV010000312.1 GCA_902795555.1 uncultured Eubacteriales bacterium
GCCAGCTCCTCCGCTTCCCGGAGGATATCCTGCGGGAGACGGCTGCGTTCCCGGCCGCGGACATAGGGAACGATGCAATAGGAACAATAATTGTCGCAGCCGTACATAATCGTCAAATAGGCGGCGTCGCTTCGGAGGCGGTGGATCGGGAGTTCCTCGGGAATGCGATCGACATCGTCGACAGCTGTGAGGCTTTCTCGGGCATTCAGGGCGTCCCGGAGAAGCTCCGGAAGGCGGTGGAGATTCGTGGTACCGAAGATCAGATCCACAAAGGGATACTGCCGGCGGAGCTTCTCCGCCATGCCCGCTTCCTGCGCCATGCAGCCGCAGACCGCGATCATCATTTCCGGACGGGTTTTTTTGATTTCCTTCAGCCAGGTGACATTGCCGAGGGCTTTGCGCTCAGCATTTTCCCTGATACAGCAGGTGTTGAAAACAACAAGATCTGCTTCCTCCCGGGAAGGAGCGGGAATCAGGCCGCAGGATTCCAGGAGTCCCGCGATTTTCTCGGAATCATGCGCGTTCATCTGGCAGCCGTAGGTAACGATAAAATAAGTGCCCGGGGCATGGGGAATGGTCTGAAGATCGCCGGCGATTTCAAGCTGACGGCGGATTTCCTCGGGAGGAACGTGGTAAGCGGTGGTCTTCATCGGAAAGATAATCTCCTCTGCATCTGATTCTTTCGGGTTCTCTCTGTTTCTGTCCTTTTCCGGTTCTGGTTCTGCTTCTATTCCCTCTTTCTGGTCATCTCCATGAGGCCGAGGCGGGTCCATCCATGAAGGACGGTTTTCCGACGATCCGCCCGGAAAGCCTGTCGCAGGGTTTCCTCAACTTCGGTTCGGTCTTCCTCCAGATCCATATCGATAAAATCGACGAGGATGATGCCGCCGAGATTTCTCAGGCGCGTCTGGCGGACGATTTCCGCGCAGGCAGCCCGATTGGTCTCCAGAAAGGTCTGGCGCTTTCCGTCAGCGTTATGTCCGGCGGAATTAACATCAATCACAGTCAGGGCCTCACAGCGATCGATGATCAGATTGCCGCCGCCGGGAAGCTGAACCTTGCGGGAAGCGGCTGCGCGGAGCTGGGCCTTCAGAAATTCCGGAAGACAATCCACATGTTCGAGGGTGTATCCGCCGCGGAGGCCCCAGTCCTTCGCCAGCGACGACAGAGGGGATGAGGCACGGAGAACGCGCGGGTGAAAATCGCCTTTACAGGTGACGGTATCAGCCGATGAAGCTGAAAGGAGGCCCGAAAATCCGGCTTCGGCGCGCATCTCTTCCCATTCCTGAAGAAGGGATTCCGTTTCCCGGCGAATAGCATCTTTCACGGTTTCTTTCGAATGACCCTCCGCCGGCATTCGGCTTTCTTCTTCCTGCTGCCGAAGGGCTTCAGCCGCTGCTTCGCGGAGGACAAGGCCAAATCGGTTTTCAGTGATTTCCCCGCCCAGAGCTTTCAGATCGCGGATGATTTGCGGATCCGCGACACGTTTGCTGACGCCGACAAAACGATTCATCGGCATCAGGATGACCAGGGCGCCGGCGAGAGATAAATCTCTGGAAAGAAATACGCCTTTTTCGCCGGTTTCTTCCCGACGAATCTGAACGAGAATCTGGTCTCCCGCGCGGAGGGGACTGCCGGTGAAAGTCTGGCTGTTTTCCTTCAGGGGGAGAAAGCCGGCGCGCCTGCGACCGATATCCACAAAAGCGCAATCCAGGCCCTTCATGATTCGTTCAACTTTGCCCAGGCAGATATCTCCCTGCGTGAAGGGAGTCGGAGTCGGGCTCGATAAAGAAGCCGAAGCAGAAGGCGATGCCGGGCAGGGCGGCGATGTCGCATCGGGAGACGAAGTCGGGCAGGAAAGGAATTCCACCAGAAGCCCGTCCTCGACAACTGCGATCCCTTCCGGGGTATCGTAGACGATTCTGTTCATCCCTTCACTCCTTTTTTCACAGTGTCTCCAGGGGAATCAGTTCGCCGGCTTCGTTTTCTCCGAAGAGGCTCAGGCGGGTCACAACCATGCGGGGCAGGGTTTCCATGCCTGCTTCCCGGCAAAGGGCTTCGAGAAGCATGCCGGGCTTGCAGCTTTCCCGTTCCGTGAGCGTCAGGATTGCGCGAAGGTGTGTCCCCTCTCCTTCCAGAGCCCGGATGAGGGGTTTAATATCACATTCGGCAAGTTTCGTTTTGGTTTTGCGCATGGCCGGAAGGGTTTCCCTGGACATGGCTTTCGGGATCGCTTCCACAAGGCGGGTCGCGGCTTCATCTCCGTCGATGGCCAGATCGTAGGCTGCAGCCCTGACGAGGCTCATCATGGCCGGGTGCTTATCGTCGAGCGGTTTGGCTTCAAAAACGTGAAGTTCCGGCGGCATGGCCTTGTTCATGCGTTCGAGGAATGTCTCCGGAGAAACTTCTTCAGCCATGGTAACATCCATGATCTCTCTGCGACCGGCTGCTCCCGTGGAGAGCGCGCTGGCAAAGGAAATCAGAATATGGGGATGAAAGCCGGCGGAATAGGCCACCGGAAGGCCGCTGCGCCTGAGTCCCCGCTGAACGGCCCGTTGGATATCCAGGTGTCCGATGTGACGGATCCGCTCGGTTTTTTCAAAAACGGCCATCATTCGCATTGGATCTCTTCCCTTCTGACTGAGTCATCATGATCACGGTCCGCGGCGTTCGGTTTACACCATGCGCATATGCCGTCCAGCTTTTGCAGGCCGCAGGCATTGCAACCCTGGCGGCAATCGCGGGTGGTTTCCGCGCGAAGGCTCTTTTGCCGTTCACGCCAGAGGAAGGATTTGCTGATGCCGCTGTCGATATGATCCCAGGGGAAGACTTCATCTTCCGGACGTTCGCGGTTGGCATAGAAAGCGGGATCAAGATCGCATTCCCGAAAGGCTTCCATCCAGAGATCAAAGCGGAAGGTTTCGCTCCATCCGTCCAGGATACAGCCTTTTTCATAGGCTTTCCGAAGGACTTTCCCCAGTCTCCGGTCTCCCCGGGCAAAGCATGCTTCAAGATAGCTGAGATAGGGCTCATGCCAGTTGAAAGTAACTCCTTTCAGATTGAGCACCTTTTTCAGATGGGCCTGCTTTTCGATGATTTCCGGAATCGTGTTCTGGCGATCCCACTGGAAGGGGGTAAAAGGCTTGGGGACAAAAGTACTGGCACTGACGGTGACCCGAAGGCCTTTGGCGCGCTGCCCTTTGGGGACAGCAAAATACTCCGCGACTACCTTGCGGGCCAGGTCGCCGATGCCGTTCAGATCCTCCGTTGTTTCCGTGGGAAGGCCGTCCATGAAATACAGCTTGACGCTGCTCCAGCCGCCCTCGAAGGCATCGCGGCATTTTTCCAGCAGATCCTCTTCCGTAACCCCTTTATTGATCACGTCCCGGAGGCGCTGTGTGCCGGCCTCGGGGGCAAAGGTGAGGCTGGTTTTTTTAACCTGCTGCGTTTCCTCGAGGCTTTCTTTGAGTACGCTGTCGAGGCGGAGGGACGGGAGGGAGATGGACACTCTTTTGTCCTTCAGACGGCTCATCAGAGTGCGAATCAGCTCCGGGAGACAGGAATAATCGCCGCTGGAGAGGCTGGAGAGGCTGATTTCCTCATAGCCCGTGTTTTCGACCAGCTTTTCCGCCAGGGAAACAAGGCGGGAAAGGCTGCGCTCCCGGACAGGGCGATACAGCATACCGGCCTGGCAGAATCGACATCCCCTGGTGCACCCCCGCATGATTTCGAGCATGATGCGATCAAAGACGACCTCCGTATAGGGAACCGGAATTTCCTCAGGATAATAGGCGGCATCAAGATCTGTGACAAAGCGGCGAAGAACTTTGGGCGGAACAGAGGGCGCTTTGGGGATCACCTGGCGGACAGTTCCGTCGGCATGGTAATTGACCTCATAGAGGGACGGAACGTAGACGCCGGGAAGGTTGGAAAGGCGCAGGAGGGTCTCGGCGCGGGAGAGATGCTGTTGTTTCCGGTCAAGGATAACCCGGTTCAATTCGATCATGACGTCCTCGCCGTCGCCGATCATGAAGGCATCAATGAAGGGAGCCAGGGGTTCCGGGTTAAAAGCACATGGGCCGCCGGCCACGATAATCGGATCAGAGTCGGTGCGTTCTGCTGTTTCCAGAGGGATCCGACCCATGGAAAGCATGGCGAGGATGTTGGTGTAGCTCATCTCATATTGGAGAGTAAAGCCCACCACGTCGAAAGCGTTCATGGGATGGCGGGTTTCCATGCTGAGGAGAGGGATGTCATGCTCCTTCATCTGGGCCATCATATCCGTCCAGGGCATAAAGAAGCGCTCGCACAGGCTCCAGGATTCCCGATTAATCAGGCCATAGAGAATCTTGAGTCCCAGGTGACTCATGCCGACTTCGTAGGTGTCCGGGAAGCAGAAGCCGAAGCGCAGAGGGGTGGTGTCCCAGGGTTTGACCTCGGTGTTCATCTCCCCGCCGGTATAGCGTGGGGCTTTCTGCACCGTGTCGAGAGCCCTTTCCCAATTTAGTTGATCATTGGTCATCATTTTTGTCCTTATTGTTCCTTTTTTTCGTTTTTCCTTTTTTTCATTGCTTTTTCCGCGCGAGAGAGTGAATTACGGTTCGGGAGAAGTCCAGTAATTCTGCTGATACCAGTCGGTAAAGCAATAGGTGACCCTGCATTTGGATTTGTCGACCGGGGTGTTGGCGATTTCCACGGTGTCGCCCAGCGTCATAGGTTGACCGAGCCTGTAGGTGTCCTGATAGTTTTGCTGATAGTCATAATATTCACAAAGGAACTGGATTTCGTCCCCTTTCCCGATCTGGATCATATTTTTAGGCTGGGTCGCGTTTTCCGTCTCGTCATAAACCTTCTGGGCACCCATGATGTAGCCGTAGGGCTGATCCTGATCGAAGGCAAGGAGGAGATTGACCCGGATCCCGTTCAGGATGGCCGGAACATAACCCGTGATCAGATAATTCTCCCCGTCTTCCTCTGTGTTCAGAAGATAATAGGCTACGGGCTGGCGGTTGATGGAAAGCACCGTACCGTCGAAGGCGGCCAGGAGGTCGTTTCCTTCTGTAACATAGTCCGGATCCAGGCCCAAATCGATATAACCCGATCCGTCATCGTAGAAGATGTTTCGTGTAACGGCGGACACCTGCGCCCACTGATCTCCCGGAAGGGAGATGCGACCGTTCTGCCAGACGAGGATGGAGGAATCAAAATGGTTTTCCAGAATATAAGATGCCGCTCGTTCTGCCGTCATGGATCGGCCCATAAACAGATCCAGAATGCTGCCGGTCAGTCCGGAGCCGTAGCCGGAGTCAGATCCGGTGAAGGAACTTCCGTTGCCGCCGAACAGACTGCCAAGCATATCATTCAGCCCGTCCTGGGTATAAGCAGAAGAGCCGTATGAGCCTGAGAAAGCGGAGCCGTTGCCATAGCCGCCGGAAGAACCGGAACTGTAGGAACCGGAGCCGGTAGAGCCAGAAGAAAAGGAGCCGCCGAACAGGCTTTCCAAAAGGCTGGCGGAACCGCCGCCTCCGTAGGTGCTGCCCGCGGCCTGACCGCTGAGCTCAAGGCTGGCGAACTCCTGAATGCAGCGCATATATTCCTCGTCCATACCGATCTGGGCATAGGCAGAAACAGCCTCTGTCACCTTCGATGTACGCTTATAGGGGAAATAAATACTCAGGCCATAGGCATCCGTCACTCCGCCGCCGGTCCGGTTATACTTGACCGCTCTCTGCAGGGCATCCGCAAGCTCGCGTCCTTCTTTCGTTCCCAGATTGCGGGCAAAATGCACCAGGTCGATCTGATCAATCCGGTTTTGTTGGGCAAATTCCCGGGTTCTGGCGCGGGCTTTCGATACCGTCTGATATTTTCCGCTCTGGATGAGATCGTTGGTTTCAACGCTGAAGTCCTTCAGCTCCGCAGGGACAGTGGCGGAAAGCTCAGCCAGATCGGTCACGCTGAGGGTCGTCGCCTGGCCGCGGCATTTTCGGGCGCAGACATCAACGAAGTCATCGGCGATCCGCTGACCGATTTCCACCGTGGACATGGAAGTATTCCGGGAGAGCGCCTGCAGCCAGTTGGTATAATACCAGCCGACCCCCGGCTCGGTTTCCTCGCTGGCAATCATGTAATCCGCGTGGTCATTAAGCATGAGGCCGTTTTCCACGGTAGCCATGAGGCAGGCGTCAAAGCCTATGAAATCGAATCGGACGCCACCCTTTGTGAGGGCTTCGTTGATTCCGGCGAGCGTCATGCTCCTGCCACGTCCGCTTTTTTCGTCATAGCCGTAGCCACTGACGGAACCGCCGCCGTGATCCCAGAAAATCAGCGCCATGCGATTGGCGGGGAAATGCTGCTGACCGTATTGAATAAAGGCCGATAGCGTGGCCGGATCAGTCATGGATTTGCTGCCCAGATCCGCCTCCAGGCGCGTAAGGGAACCGTTTTTGATCTGATAGATCTGGTTTGTTTTCGCGGAAACGACATTGTTCTGCCAGCGGCTGGCCCCGCCTGTGTAAACGAGCAGGTTCACGCCGTCGCCGGTATTGGCGTTGGCCATTTCCTTCAGATCCGCGGTGGCCATGCCGTTCTGGCTTTCCAGGTCAGAACCGCACATGTACACAAGGATAGTGACTTCATCTTTACCGCCGCCCAGGATTTTTGTGTATTTCGCGCGGGCTTTGGGAGAGACGGCAGAAGAAGCGGTGTTTGAAGATCCGGTAGCGAAGCTGCTGCCAGTGCTGGTAGAGACGGAGCCGGAAGAGCCTGTAGTGCTGCTGGTGGAGCCGGAGCCGGTAGAGCCCGTGATGCCGGTAAAGCCGGCTAAATCACTGCCGATGGTATCATAGACCGAAGAATCGGAACCCATCAGCATGCTCAGAAGATCGCTCAGGCCGCCGGACGTGGAAGCAGTCGTCCCGGAGGCCGTGGTGGAAGTTCCGGAAGCAGTGTGCGTGCTGCCTGTGTTCGTGCCTGTGGTTACATTGGTGGAGACCGGCAGGGTTGTACTGCTATCGCCGCCGAAAAGCCCCGTCAGCTTTCCGCCGCCCAGCAGCATAAGCAGCACCACGACAATTCCGATCAGTTTCATGCTGCCGCCGGAACGCTGTTGAGTGCCGGAGCCTGTGCCACCGACACGCTGACCGCCTCCTGTCACCGGAGGACGGTTGGAAGAGCCGGTGGAGCCGCCGACGCGCTGTCCGCCGCCTGTCACCGGAGGCCTCGTAGAGGAGGTAGGCCGCTGTTCCTGGGTTGGGCGGGCTCCCCCGAAGGGTGGCATGGACTGACCCTGTGTCGGGCGCGTTCCACCGAAAGGTGGCATGGACTGACCCTGTGTCTGGCGGGCTGTACCCGTAAGCGGCTGTCGCGGGGGCTGTGCGCCGGTCGGACGCTGCGGTTGAGCGGCTTGCTGATGCTGCTGTTTCCGGTCTTCATAGCTGCCGGTATTGTTCACCGGGCCGATCCCCAGTCCTTCCCCGTATTTCTCGACGCCTTTCCCGCTGTCGACAATCTTTTTGGCTCTGGCCCGGGGTTTCCTGTTCTCTTCCACGAAGATCCCTCCTGATCTGTGATCGTTTTCAAATCAGATTTCCGTCATGAGTTCTCCCCCGTCGCTTTCGGCTTCGGCTGATTCCGACTGAGGCATGGGAGGAAGATCCTCCAGATTGCTAAGGCCGAAATGACTCAGGAACTCATCTGTGGTGCCGAAGAGAATGGGGCGCCCGATGGTATCCTTGCGGCCGACTTCCTGAATCAGACCTTTGGCTGTGAGGCTTTGCAGACTGTAATCACATTTCACGCCGCGAATCTGCTCAACCTCCGCCCGGGTAACCGGTTGTTTGTAGGCTACCACAGCGAGGGTTTCCATGGCAGCCTGGCTCAGGCTCTGCTTCTGGGCCGGCTGGAGCAGGCGCAGAACGTCCTCCGCGTACAGGGGGCGGGTCGCCAGCTGTACCTGATCCCCAAACTGTTTGATCATGAAGCCACGCTGAGCATAGTCATATTCATCCCGCAGGCGGTTGATCGCCTCGTTCAGTTCCCTGGGGCTCACCTGAAGGGCGGAAGCCAGATCCTTTCGGTTCACTGCTTCGCCGGACACAAAAAGAATCGCTTCGATTCTGCATGCCAGGTTGCTGTCTGCTTCGCTGGTTTTCCTGTTCGTTTCCGTCATATCTGTGTTCGCTTTCACTGGTTTTGTCTGGGTCTGCGTTTTCTGCGTGCATCGCGCGGATCCGCTTCCTCAATGATGTCTGCCGCCTTGGCCTTTCCCTGGTTCAGATAGATCGTACCATAGGTCTCGCTTTGTTCCAGATACATCCGGCCCAGGTGCATCAATTCGAGCATGGCGAGAAAATAGGTGACCACTTCTTCCCGGGTCGGAGCTTCGGAGAAGGCTTCCTCAAAGGTCATGCGGCGCTTCTTTTTCAGCCTTGTGAGGAGGTTCAGCATGCATTCCTGAACGGTGTAGACATCCCTGTGGATATTTCGTGCTCGATAATGGTTGCTTTCCGGATCGTCCTCCGGCTTCCTGCGCTCCAGAATCCTCTGTAATGCCGCCATCAGGCCTTCCATGGTCAGGCCTGTCAGTTCGATCTCCGGCGGGGGCAGAGGATATTCCTCCGGGAGCTTGGTGAAGACGCGTTTGGCTGCGTCCTCGAAATCTTTCATCCGGTCCACGCTTTCCCGGATGGCTTTGTATTCCTCCAGGCGGCGGATCAGTTCCGTTTCCGGGTCTTCCTCGTCCTCAATTTCGGGGGGACGCGGCAGCATGGCCCGGCTTTTGATTTCCACCAGGGTGGCTGCCATGACCAGGAAGTCGCTGGCTTCGTCCATATCCAGATCCGGAGCGGTACGGACAATCTCCAGATACTGGTCGGTGATATCGCTGACGAAGATGTCCCGGATGTCGATCCGGGCCTGACCGATCAGGGTCAGAAGGAGATCGAGGGGACCGTCAAAATCCTTGAGTTTGAATTCGCGTTTAAACATGGTTTTCTGGCCTGCTCCTGCGCTGGGATGAATGGGAAGGCGCCGGGGAAACCGGATCACCCGCCTGAGTGGAAACCTTTGCGATGACCCGCATTGCGGATCACGAAAAGAACAGCCGTATGGAAAACTTACAGAATCCGATACAGGAACGGGACGACTGTGTTGTAGACTCCTGAGATCACGGTCGTCAGAAGGCCGTTAAGGAGGCCGCTGAAGCAGACGAGGAGGAAGATAAGCTGGATGATCCACATGGTTTGAGGGGTCAGCTGGAGACGGCCTTTGTAAACGAATTGA
>CADBLV010000313.1 GCA_902795555.1 uncultured Eubacteriales bacterium
CCTGGCCCAGATTCTGGTCGGCCGCTTTTGTAATCTGCTCTTTTATATCGCCGTCATTTTCTTTGCCATCTGCCGGGCGCCGCATTTCAAGCGCACCATGCTGCTTCTGGGCTGCATGCCCATGAGCCTGTATCTGGGCGGCAGCCTGAATTACGACGCCATTCTGATTCCGGTCATGCTCTATTTTGTCAGCCTGGTGCTCTCCCTGTGTCAGCGTCCGGAGAAACCCCTGTCCGGCGGCGATATTCTTCGGGTTTGTCTGTGCGCCTTTATGCTGACCGGGATCAAATATGCCTATGCGCCGCTGCTTCTGCTGCTGCTGGCCATTCCCCGGTCGAAATACGGCTCGGGGAAGCGGCTTTGCCAGTGCGTTTTCGCCGCGGTGTTTTCCGGACTTCTGGGCTTCCTGCCGACCTATCTGCAAAGCTCCCTGGGCATCGCCATGACCCCGACCGCCAATATGGCGGCCACCGCCGCGGCGGAACAGGCAGAGTTTCTCCGGACTCATCTGACCTTCATCCCCCGGCTTGCGCTGAACACGGTGAAAGCCCGGGGCGGCTCCTGGGTCATGAGCTTCTGGGGCTGCCTGGGCTGGCTGGATGTGCATATCCCGAAATATCTGTCCATTCCGGGCATTCTGATTCTCTTCCTCAGCGGCCTGCAGGAAAGCTTTACCTATGAGGGATGGGCCGGCAGGCGATGGAAGAATCTTCTGCCTCTCGTCGGCTCCGCCATCATCGTGGCCGGCATCGCTCTGACCATGTATATCGAACACACCACCCTGTTCCATCCCGTGGGAAACCCCATCATTGAGGGCATTCAGGGGCGGTATTTCATTCCGCTGTTCCTGCCGGTCATCCTGGGCCTGTCAAACCGGTGTCTGAAAAACCGGTTCCCCGAAAACAGGCCGGCCGGCATCAAAATGCTGCAGCGGGGGGCAATTATCTGGAGCGCCTGCTGCGCGGTCATCACGGTCGGAACGCTGCTTTTCCGATACTGGATCTGATGCATTGACAGACACGAACGGATCGTTCACAGGGAAGAAGGAGAAAACAGGATGTATGACTGCCTGATCGTCGGGGCCGGACTCTACGGCGCCGTGATGGCCAACCGTGCGAAGGCTGCGGGCTTAACCCCCCTGGTCATTGACCGGCGGAACCATATCGCCGGGAATGTCTATACGGAAACGGTGGAAGGAATCCATGTGCACCGATACGGCGCCCATATCTTCCATACCAATAACCGTGAGGTGTGGGATTTTGTAAATCGCTTCGCCACCTTTAACCGGTTTACGAATTCCCCCGTCGCTAATTACCGGGGCGAGCTGTACTCCCTGCCCTTCAACATGTATACCTTTAATCGGATGTGGGGCGTGGTGACACCGGCGGAGGCCATGACTAAAATCGAAGCGCAGAAGCGGGAAGCCGGCATCACGGAGCCCCGCAATCTGGAGGAACAGGCGATTTCGCTGGTGGGGCGGGATATTTTTGAAAAGCTGGTCAGGGGATATACGGAAAAGCAGTGGGGTCGGGACTGCCGGGATCTGCCGGCCTTCATCATCCGCCGGCTGCCGGTGCGGTTCACCTTTGACAACAACTATTTCAACGCCCTGTATCAGGGGATTCCCATCGGGGGCTACACGGCCCTGGTGGCAAACATGCTGGACGGCATCGAGGTCCGGCTGAATCAGGATTATCTCGCGGACAGGGCTGCATGGAACGCGCTGGCTCCGACGATCATCTTCACCGGGCCCGTCGACGCGTATTTCGGAAGCTGTTTCGGGCCTCTGGAATACCGGTCTGTCCGCTTTGAAACGGAGCTGCTGGATATGCCGAACTTCCAGGGAAACGCCGCGGTCAACTATACGGACCGGGAACCCCCCTGGACCCGAATCATTGAACATAAATGGTTCCAGTTCGGAAAGGATGACCGGGGAGAGGATCTGCCGAAGACGGTCATCAGCCGGGAGTATTCCAGCGAGTGGAAGCCCGGAGACGAGCCCTATTATCCGGTGAACGACGAAAAGAACGCAGCCCTGTACCGACAGTATCAGGAGCTGGCCCGGGCGGAAAAGAACGTGGTATTCGGCGGCCGGCTGGGTGAATATCAGTATTACGACATGGATCAGGTGATCGCCGCGGCGCTGCGGAAAGCCGGGGAGCTGTTTTGATTTGTCATTTTCCCGCCCTTATGATAGAATGACCTGGTATCTGGGTTCACAGACACAGAAGGAGGATCGGTATGCGTGAATTAACCACCCGGGAATTAAAGGAACAGCTGACAGAACTGCAGGGAACGGAGGTCTCCCTGAAGGGCTGGATCCGTAACCATCGGAAGCAGAAGAACATGGGCTTCATCGATTTCTTTGACGGAACCTGCTTCAAAAATCCACAGGTGGTTTACGATCAGAACATCGCGGATTTCGATGCCATCCAGGCCCTGCGGGTCGGTGCCGCCGTCCGGGTCACAGGGAAGGTCGTGCCCAGTTATAAGGATCCGGAAACCCCGGAAATCCAGGCCACAGCCATCGTTCTGGAAGGAGACTGCCCGGAGGATTATCCGCTTCAGCCCAAAAAGCACAGCCTGGAGTTCCTTCGGGAAATTGCCTATCTGCGGCCCCGGACCCGGCTGTTCCAGGCTGTTTTCCGGGTGCGCAGCGTGGCCGCCATGGCCATCCACACCTATTTTCAGGATCGGGGTTATGTCTATGTGCACACGCCTCTGATCACCGGCAACGATGCGGAAGGCGCCGGGAACACCTTTACGGTGACGACCCTGCCCCCGGATCAGCAGGGCGATCCCACCCAGGATTTCTTCGGAAAGCCCACCAGTCTGGCTGTGACCGGTCAGCTGGAAGGGGAGACCTTTGCCATGGCCTTTTCGAAAATCTACACCTTCGGTCCCACCTTCCGGGCGGAAAACAGCAACACCAAAACCCATGCGGCGGAATTCTGGATGATTGAGCCGGAAATCGCCTTCTGTGATCTGGATCAGCTGATGGACATCGAGGAGGACTTCCTGAAGGCGATCGTCCGGACCGTGCTGGAAAAATGCCCGGACGAGCTGAAGTTCCTGGATTCCTTCTGCGGCGGCGGTCTGCTGGACAAACTCCGCGCGCTACTGGACAGCACCTGCGCCCGAATCACGCACGAGGAAGCCATCACGATCCTGCGAAAGGCCATGGAAAACGGCACAGAGTTCAAATTTGAGCCCACCTATGGCGGAGACACGTCCAAGAAGCATGAGAAATACCTCACCGAGGAATATTTCCACAGCCCGGTCTTCGTCTACAACTGGCCGAAGGACATCAAAGCCTTCTATA
>CADBLV010000314.1 GCA_902795555.1 uncultured Eubacteriales bacterium
ATCCATACCGGCCGCCATTCCCACTCAGGCTGCCGTTCTTGTTCCTGATCAGGCTCAAGCTCCCACCAGGGCTACCGCTACCGCTCCTGATCAGGCTTCCACTCCCACCCAGCTCGCTTAATTCGGTCCGTTTCCCCGATGATCTGACCTCATCCGACAGGAATCAGCTGTCGTTCCCACCCAGGCTTCCGTTTCTGCTCCTACTCAGGTTACTGTTCCCACCCAGGCTGTCACTCCAGCTCCTGTTCAGATCCCCCGCTCCCACCAAAGCCACCGCTCCTGCTTCTGTTCAGGTTTCCACTCCCACCATGGCTACCTCTCTGGCTCTTGATCAGGCTCAAACTCCCACCCAGGATATCACTTCAGTTCCTGATCAGGCTTCCGTTCCCACTCAGGACGCTTAATCCGTTCCGTTTCCCCCGATGATCTGACCCCATCCGACAGGAGGTAACAACATGGCATATGAAGAACTTGCCCGTCTGGTCTCCGACGCGAAGAAGATCGTCTTTTTCGGCGGCGCCGGCGTGTCCACCGAAAGCGGCATCCCCGATTTCCGAAGCACAGACGGTCTGTATCATCAGAAATATGATTATCCCCCGGAAGAGATTCTCTCCCACACCTTCTTCATGCGGCATCCGGAGGAATTCTATCGTTTCTACCGGGACAAGATGCTGGCCCCGGGCGCCAGGCCCAACGCGGCCCATCTGAAACTGGCCCAGTGGGAATCCGAGGGGAAGATGACCGGAGTGGTCACCCAGAACATTGACGGGCTCCATCAGGCCGCGGGCAGCAAAAAGGTGTACGAGCTGCATGGCAGCGTACACCGGAATTATTGCATGAAATGCCATCGTTTTTTCGATCCCGCGTTTATTCTTGAAAGCAAAGAACCCGTTCCCCACTGCCCCTGCGGCGGCATCATCAAGCCGGATGTGGTGCTGTATGAGGAGGGGCTGGACAACGACGTGGTGTCCGGCGCGATTCATGCCATCACCCAGGCGGATCTGATGATCGTAGCCGGAACCAGCCTGACTGTCTATCCGGCCGCCGGTCTGCTGCGCTATTTCCGGGGCAGCCATCTGGTGCTGATCAACCGGGATGCCACCCCCATGGATCACGAATGTGACCTGGTAATCCGGGACAAGGTCGGTCAGGTGCTGGGCTCCCTGCCGTAAATCAGCGCCCATTTCTTTTCCCTGGACATCTGTTTAATCTGCCATTCCCGGGACAGAGCCCCGTGTTTCTCCGGATACGCCTCGGTGTATACCAGCTCCACGGGCCGCCTGCTCCGGGTATATTTTGCGCCTTTTCCGCTGTTGTGCGCCGCTGTGCGGGCCCTGGGATCCGTAGTCCATCCGCAATACAGCGTTCCGTCCGCGCAGCGCACCAGATACACATAATATTTTTGTCCGTCTTTGTTCATTTGCATGTCACTTTCGCTGAAAAGGGAATGCCCCAGAAATACCAGGTCACCCTGGCTTCCCGAACCTGATGTCCGCCCTTGGCACTCAGGATGGTCGTGGTCATTTCCCCGCTCTTTCCGGCGGGCAGATCGCGGAAGCCGTCTTCGCCGATCTGGAGATAATCCCCGCTCATGGAGGTGATACTGATCTCGATCACTTCCGCCTTCAGAAAGGTATGATTACTGATTCGGAAGGTGTAGGTGTAAAACAGGCTGTTCTCAGCTGTAGCCTCTTTCGGAGATTGAAACACCGTGCCCGCCAGGGTTTCCGACAGAGCCTCCTGCTTCAACCGGTCAAACGTTTCCTGCTGATCTACCGCGTCCACGGCAACACATCCCACGGAAACGACCTCCAGATTCGTGGTCATATACATCCAGCCTACGACCCCGACGGCCGCCAGGCAAAGCACGATGAGGATAATCGCCGCCGCTTTCATGGTTCGCTCATCTCCCCGGTGAGATCTCCTTCCAGAATCCGGTTCATTTCGTCGATCATTTCCGAATCCTTCAGGCTGAATTTAAATTCCACGCGGCGGGATGCATCCGCGTCTTCCCGTCCGTTTTCGTCATACACCAGATCCGAATAGCTGCGTCCCTTCGCGGTCAGGATCTGCTTCAGCTTCGTCTTCTGCGCCTGGGTGAGAGAAGGCATGTTCAGGCAGTACAGCGCCACCTGCAGCGCCCGCTCCTGGCTCAGCTTCAGGTTGTTATCATAGCTTCCCGAGGAATCCGTATGCCCCTCGATAATGATTTCTCCCAGATAGTCCTCATATTCCGGCCGCAGCAGCACATCCAGATACACCGGCACAAACCGATCCAGCAGCGCCTGGCCCTCTGCCTTGATGGTATACTTCCCCGTTTCGAAAAACACCGCGCTGTCCAGGACGATATCGCCGTTGTTGGGATCCACCGTGGCCTTCATGTTGGCTTTGTTCAGGCTGGTGGACAGGGCCTGGATGATGTTCGCCTTCACGCCGATCAGATCATCAATGCGCCGGGCCTGGGTCGCCAGGGCCAGCTGCTGTTCTTCCAGTTTCGCTTTCGCGGCGTCCAGATCCGCCTGTTTGAGGGCCAGCACGGCCTGCAGGTCCTCCAGTTCCTTTTCCCTGGAGATCAGGATCACGTTGGCCGCGTCCAGTTCCTCTTCCTTGGCCGTCAGCGTGTCCTGCAGCGTCTCCAGATCCGTCTGGATAATGATGATGGCTTTTTCCTTGGCGTCCAGTTCGTTCCGGGCCAGGTTCAGCTGCGCCGTCTGCTGATCCAGCTCCTTTGTCTTGATCTCCAGCATGCTGAAATACTGGTAAAGACTGTAGCACAGAATCAGCACAAAAATCAGCAGCAGGGCAGCCATCATGTCCGAATAGCTGATCCAGCTGGCTCCCCCGCCGGAGGAACCCCGGGCGGCGCGCCGGTTATGGATTCTCTGCCTTGCCATGCCTTATCCCTCCGCCGCCAGTTCTTTCAGGGTCCCCTGAATGTCCCGGACGCTGTCGTTCATCTGAGCCGTCAGCGTGCGCAGCTCCCGGAGGGAATCCCCTTCCGCCTTTTCCTCGCTCTTCAGATCACGAACCTTCTCCGTCAGGCTGTTCAGCAGCACTTCCAGTTCCTTATTCTGCAGGCTCATCCGGTTCATCAGCTCCGCGGCCCGCCCTTCAAAGGAGGCATCCCGGGTGCGCACTTCGTTGATCGTCGCCATATAGCTGTCAAACTTGTCCAGGATGTGATTCGTCATCTCCTGGAGAGACCGGGCATTGCGCACGATTTCATTCGCGTTCGCCAGCGTCTGGGCCGTCTGCTGGGA
>CADBLV010000315.1 GCA_902795555.1 uncultured Eubacteriales bacterium
CCGAAATCGTCGATCGATGTCTTGCCGCCCAGTTTATGAATGCTGTCAACAAACCGGACCAGTGTCTCATATTCATCCACGTCCTCGTTTTCGAGAATTTCGAAAATAAAATGATCCGGGTGACGGGCGGTAGCCAGAAAATCGTAGATATATGCGGTCAGTTCCTCGTTTTTGATATCCCGCACGGCCAGATTGATGCTCACACTTTTGTCCTCGATGTCCTTAAAGGCAGCAAACACCTTCCGGATCATGGCCATGGACAGCGCGTCATAAAGCAGTCCGTAAGCCCGGGCGACCTCCATAAAAGCATAGGGGGAATAAATGGTGCCGTTTTCATCCTTCAGCCGCATCAGGGCCTCATAGTGATGAATCTCCCGCTTTTTGTTGTCGAAAATTCCCTGATAATAGGGAATGACGCCGTCGTGGGAAAGGGCGTAATTGATCACGTTCACCATGTGATATTGTTCCAGGATGCTTTGCTCGTCCAGCTCTTCCTCTTTTCCGTTGCACACATAAAACTGGATGTTTTTCTGAATCATCTCCAGGCGGGCCGCGTCATAGACGGATTTCAGGGTTTCCGCCGTGCATTCATCGATGATGCAGAAAACGGACACAACGGGGATATAATCGTCTTTGGCTTCAAACAGCTGCTTTTGCAGAATCCGCATGTCCTCCGTAAAATCATCCAGGGAGACCATATAGGAGGGAACAGCCACGGCAACCTGCCATGGATTCAGCAAATAGACGCGATAGTTCTTCTGGGCCGCGAAGGAGGTGCATTCGGAGATGAAATGGCTGTGTGTTTTTTCGATGGCCCGTTCGGGGAATACGGCACGCATGCTTCGCTGATCGGGCACGTCAATCAGACAGACCCGATCGTATCCCCCGAGCTGGACATCCATATACAGGGCGGCTTCGTTGGCGATGTTATCCTTTTCCGTGTAAAGCAGCATTTCCTTGCAGCGGTCCACAAAGTTCCGCATGCTTTCTTTCATCGCCTGATCGGAGCTCCCGGAAGAGGCATGCGCCGCGTCCATTAAATATCCGATCAGCTTCTGATTATCTTCCGCCAGCGTTCGGGTGTGGGAAAGCACATAGGGATTCAGCTGCTGGGTTTCCGGTTTTTCTCCCGCTGCCGCAAGGACAAAAGCACAGTTCGTAAACACATTCCTGTTGTCGACGGTGCTGATTTCCCCCCGGGTCAGGCATCCGCTCATATTGGAATTTTCATAGGCGGACAATTCCCAGATGACGCTGTTCGGATAGATTCGAAACCGATCCTTGCAGGCATAGGAGAAAAGAACTTCCCCCTTTTCGAAGGATTCGATCCGGTTGAACATGGAGCGGTTATCGGAGATGATTTTTCGATCATAAAAGAAACCGCGGCGGATCATCCGTCCGACTGTGATATTGTGATTGGCGCCGATCCCCTCCCGGCCGTGATAACCGTAAACAAAGGGAACATCGATTCCGTCAAAGTAATAAGCCAGCGGGAAATAAAAGCCGATCTCTTTTCTTGTGCAAAGCTCCTCGCCGATTCCATCCTGGAGGAACTCCGCCGTCGGTTTCCCGTCAATCTCCGTCACATGGTCGCCCCGGACCCCGGTGATCTCATGGAGATCCCCTACGATCTGGACGCCGGTGGCAAACCCGGTGAGGCTTTCCAGCGCCTCTCCGTTCAGCGTCGCCAGAATCATTTCCTGCCCGGACCATCCCGTTTCATCAAAGACGAAGCCGGCGTTTCCGATCACGTCGTTCCAGTCCGCGACCCCGCCGATCATCTTTACGCCCGGCATCCGCTCGTTGCTGAGGGCGACAAACTGTTCAACATCCCGATACTCTTCCGGGAAGAAGGCAAACAACAGTTTCGTGTCCTTCCGGATCACGGCCTCCGCAACCAGGGTGCACAGCTTTTCCGCCGGAATCAGGGTGTCCTGACCGTCTTCTTTCAGGGGGAGCCTGGTCGCAATGATATTTCCCCGGTCCATCTGCGTAACGGAGATCACGCACTGGTCATGAATCAGCTTCCCTCCGCTGATGATTCCGGAGGTGCTGGTCCCCAGGATCTGTGCGTTCGGAACGATTCCTTTGATAAACGAAGCCAGATCAACCGCTTCTTCCGGCGTGTGAATCGCGGTGTGAATCCGGATCAGAACATCCTGATTCTCTCCGCCGTCAATCATCAGTTGATTCAGGGTGTCCCCCAGACGCTTTTTGGAAACAAACTGAAGATTCCAGGCAAACATGCGATCTTTCGTCTCCTCCGTTCACGAGCACAAGGCCATAGCTCCACGTGAACCGCGGAAAAGACAACCGTCTCCTTCCGTTCCGCGGCCGATGGCAATCCGATACAGATCACCATTCTTATATTTTACCATATCTCTGCCAGCCTGTATACCGATTTTTCCAACCGAAAACAGGACGAGAACAGAGCGTTTGCAGCCAATCTTTACCATCTTCCTCCTCCTTCCTGAAACTTCGTTTTTTTGTCTGGACAAACAAAAAAAGGATGTTTTTCCCATAAGTCTTGATAAAACTCCTAATATAGTGTATATTTTAGGAGAAAAAATCCGGCATTAGGAGGAAAACGTCATGAGAGAATTTGACTATTCAAAATACAGAGATTGCAAGTGGGATAATGAGGTCCTGAATTATCTTGCCCGGATACATGAATACAAAGGAAAACAGGAGCTGTTCTCCAGGCAGAAACCTGTTGAACTTAAACGTCTTGTGGAAGTCGCAAAAGTCCAGTCAGTCGAATCTTCAAACCGAATTGAAGGAATTGTTACGACAAGCTCACGTATCGGTCAGATTGTTCGGGAAAAGACCACACCACGGACCAGAGACGAAAAGGAGATCGCTGGATACCGTGATGTTTTGAACACAGTTCATGAAAGCCATGACTATATTCCTGTGAACGGTAATATCATTCTTCAGCTTCACAGGGATCTGATGAGGTATTCGGATTCCGGTTTAGGGGGAACATATAAGGTCACTCAGAACTATCTGAAAGAGACCAGGCAGGATGGAACAGAATTCATACGTTTCACGCCCGTTTCGCCATATGAGACTGCACCGTGCATTGATTCAATCTGTGATAATTACAGGAAGGCCATCGAAGATGGATCGGTTGATCCTCTTCTGATCATTCCGGTGTTTATCCATGATTTTCTGTGCATTCATCCTTTCAATGATGGAAATGGACGCATGAGCAGGCTTTTGACATTGCTCCTGCTCTATCGCAGCGGCTATGAAGTAGGGAAATACATCAGTATCGAGATGCATATCGAGAAGACAAAAAACGTATACTATGATGCACTGGAAGATGCTTCGCGAAACTGGCATGAGGCTGAAGAAGATCCGACAGTTTTTATCAAATACATGTTGGGGGTTATTCTTTCCTGTTACCGTGACTTTGAAGACAGAGTCAATCTCATGAATGAAACGACAGTTGTAACAACGACAAAGAGCGGAAGGGCCAGGACTGTAACCGTTAAGAGCAGTGCATATGATATTGTCAAAGCAGCAGTAGACAGTAAGATTGGAAAAATGACAAAACGGGATATTGTAAGCATTTGTCCAAGTATAAGCGAGAAATCAGTTGAGCTGGCATTAAAGAAACTGCAGGACGAGGGCTATATTGAAAAACATGGGGCGGGACGCAGCACTTTCTACGCCAGGATATTCTCCTAAAGAGATAATTCTCCTAAATATGCTGCAATGATAAAAGCAGTAGAGGAACGCAACAGAAAAATAGAATCAAAGCTTGCCTGATGACTTTATCGTCATCCGAACAGAATAGTAGATGGGAACCTGCTGTTCACAGAGCATCTCGGTGAAATCTGGGGTGCTTTTTCTTTTTGCAAATCCCTGCCTTGCGATGAAAGCGCTTTTCAGTTACAATAATCTCGATGGCGGGAGACTGTCTGTTATGACTCTGTTGATGAGAGAGGATTTCGTGATGAAAAAATGGCTTGCCTGGTTGATGATCCTGTGCCTGTCCCTGCCGGCCGCAGCGGTGGCGGAACCCGCAGTCGAAACGGCGGAGCCGGTTATCGTCGCGGATAATCCATATATGCAGATCGCCGTTGAGGAAGCGCTGGAAGGAATTATAAACCGACATGGCGGTCCGTTCGGTTCCGTGATTGTGCTGAACGGTGAGATTGTCGGACAGGGGCATAATATGGTTCTGATCAATAACGATCCGACGTGCCATGGGGAAATCTCCGCCATCCGGGACGCGTGCGCAAACCTGGAATCGTACGACCTGAGCGGCTGTGAGCTGTACACGACGGGAGAGCCCTGCCCGATGTGCCTGTATGCATGCCTGTGGGCGAACATCGGGCATGTGTATTACGGATGCACAATTGATGATAACGCGATGATCGGCTTTCGGGATGAAACTTTTGATTCCCTCGCGGGCGGAAGGGAGCAGCTGGCGGATTATCTGACCTGCATCGACCGGGACGCCTGCCTGAAGCTGTTCGAAACCTACAACGAGATGGCCCATACCATTTACTGAGCCGTTGGGCCGGTGTCAACCAGGTGCGTGTTCATGAGGTTATAAAGCACTCACAAGGCCATCCCCTATGGCATTGGGATTATGTTTTGATTTGACAAATGACCTGTTTAGCAGGAACAGGCAGGTGCTTGAGTGCGGCGGCAACATCTGATACAATAGAAGAAGAAAATCCAGGGAAGCAGCAGGAAAGGAGGACGTCCGATGGTGCTCATCCGAAGAAAAGGGAAGATCCCGTCGACGTCGGGCTGCTTCCGGAACAAGGGAAGGATCCTGCCGGCGCTGGCGCTGTGCCTGGTGCTGATGCTCTGTGCGGTCTCTCCGGCCAGGGGGGAAACGGTCGGAAACGTTTGGGAGCTTTATGAGATCCTCCGGGAAACCGCGGAAAACGGGGAGGATACCTTTGGATTCACCTGCACGAAAGGCGTCTACGATCTGTGGGCGGATGATGATTTCCGATCTCGTCTGATGACCAGCCTGGGGCTGATCGGGTATCAGGGATTGCTGACCATGACAGGCGGGGGATACCGCATCGACGCCGAACAGCTGGAATACATTCCGGGGGCGAAGATCTGGGCCTATGACCGGACCGGCCGCGCTGATCTTCTGTCAGTCCGGGAGCGAAAAACCCTGGCCGTGGCCCGGGAAATCGCACAGAGCGCGGAGGGAAGAGCTCAGGAGAAGGAGCGGACGATTCACGATGCGCTCTGCGCCAGGATTCGATACGTCAACGACGGCATTGAGGGCAATGATGATGACTGCGCCATCGGCGCCCTCCTGAACGGAGAGGCGAACTGCGACGGGTATTCGGACGCCTTCTTCCTGGTGGGCCGGCTGGCGGGCCTGGAGGTGTACTATTTCGCGGGCGAGGCGATCCTGACGTCCGAGGAGGACACCGGGCATATGTGGAATCTGATTCAGATTCGTCGCCAGTGGGTGATGGTGGATGTCACCTGGGATGATACGGTGGCCTCCGGCAGCGAGGACGGGGAAGGCAGTACGCACTACTGGTTCAACCGGGGAACGGAAACCATGAGCCTGGATCACATGTGGCCGGAAACGGCGGAGGAATGGGTGACCCTGTGCGAGGAGGACTGGCCGGAGCTGCGGGCGGAAGGCTTTTTCGACATCGGATGCGAAACAGTCGCGGAGACGGTGAGCCTGATCAATTCTCTGGCGGAGCAATCTCCGGAGGAAATTGCCATCCGGATGGAGGGGGATCTGGCGGAGCGCCTTCTGGGCGACGGACAGCAGGGGCTGCAGGAGATGCTCTGTCTGACCAGTCTGGCGGCGCCTTTCTCCTGCACCTACAGCCGGGCAAGCAACCTCCTGTTTCTGCGCTCGCCGGTTTTCGATCACGATCTGATTCCGGTGTCCGACGCGGTGGAATTCCGCCGGGAGCTGGACCGCTGCCTCCCGTCCCGCCCGGAAACAGTGAAATTCATTCTCGCGGGGGATTTTGACTGGCAGGAAATGCTGCAGGACGTTCCGGAGCGATATCGGATCCGCAGCCTTTCCTACAGCATCTATGGCGGCAGACGACTGACACTGTCGGAAATAATCTACTGAAACAAAGGCTGTTGCACTTACGAATCAGCGAAAAAACAGGATTCCGGAAAGCCTTGTGAATCAAGAAGTTTGGTGCAGGGCCAGTTACACTCACGAAAGAGAAGACCGACTGAAAACCGGGTTCGGAATGGATCGGCAGGGACTGTGACGTACGCAGGGTTTGTTCCCGTGAGCACGGTTCCTGCGGGCCTGGCCGGAAAGTTGTTATTGAAAAAAGCCCGGAAGTGTTGTATGATGGGAGACGAACAAGAGAGCAACGGATAGGGAGGGAAGCGTCATGATCGCTTTGGCCTGTGACCATACGGGGGTCGCGCTGAAAGGAGAAATCGCGAAGATGCTGGACGATATGGGTCTGGCGTGGAAGGACTTCGGCAACAACGACCCGGCCAACCGGGACGACGATTATCCCGTGTTTGGATATCGGGCGGCGAAAGCGGTGGCCTCCGGAGAATGCGATCGGGGGATTCTGATCTGCGGAACCGGGATTGGCATCGGGATCGCTGCGGGAAAGGTGAAGGGGATCCGGGTTTGCACCTGCAGCGATGTTTACAGCGCGGAGCTCAGCAAGCGGCACAACAACAGTAATATCCTGACCATGGGCGCCCGCGTTGTGGGCAGCGAGCTGGCCAAGATGATCGCGAAACACTGGCTGACCGCTGAATTCGAAGGCGGACGGCATCAGCGGCGGATCGACATGATTGCCGCGATTGAAAACGGAGAGGCGCCGGAATAAGCGGCGGAGGGAAACGAAAGAATCGAATGAGCTGAAAGATCCTGAAGGACACGGAGGGAGGATCCGGAGCGAAACACACCGCGGGGAGCTGAACGGATGTATACAGAAGAACAACTGAGAACCTATGAATATTTTCAGGGCCAGCTGTCCATCACGGAAACAAGGAACCTGCTGGATCCACTGACCGGGCTGGTGGCCCGGCCCGGCATGATCGGACTGGCGAAGGACTGGATCGCGAAGGGACAGCCCTTTGCCTATTGCATTCTGGATCTGGACAATTTCAAATTCATCAACGACACCTACGGACATCATGCGGGAGACATGCTGCTGGTCGACCTGACTCAGGCTCTGCGGGAGTACCTGGGAGACCGGGGAATTGCAGGGCGCTTCGGCGGGGATGAATTCCTGATTCTGCTGCCGGGGCTGAAAACCTATGATGAACGGAAGGCGTTTCTGAAGGAGCTGTATGAAAGCCAGAAGGTGCTCCGAAGGAATTACCGCCTGCCGGAATGCGAGGCGTTTATCACAGGGACCATCGGATGTGCGGGATTTCCGGAGAACGCGGGGGATTATGATGCGCTGTTTGCCATGATGGATAAAGCCCTGTATCGGGGAAAAACCAAAGGAAGAAACTGCTACATCATCTATCTGGAAGAAAAGCATAAAAACATCGAGATTCAGCGGATCGCCAGGCAGGGGATGTTCACAACGATGAACGGGCTGCTGCGGGCCTTTGAAATGGTGTCCGGGGCCGGAAACCGCCTGAAGTCCGTGACGCCCTTCATCATGGATACCCTGCGGGTGACCGATCTGTATTATATCGGAAACGATCAGGTGCTCCGCTCTGTGCGTCAGCCCCAGCTGGCTTTGCCTGTGCCGGACATCGGGAATCTGCTGATGCTGGACGATATGTTCAGCACGAACAACCTGGAGGAGATCCGGGAGCGCTGCCCCGTGTTTCATGGCGTTCTGACCGGCATGGAGGTGGAAACGCTGATGGTGATGCGGGTGATGATCGACGGAGAACAGTATGGGTCACTGCTGCTCGCAGAGCCGCGAAACCTGCGCATCTGGCAGGAGGATGAGTGCGCGATCATGCTGTTCCTGGCCAAGCTTCTGGCCTACCGCCTGAAGATGGACGGGGAAACCCTTGCCTGACGGATCGTATGTCGTTTAAACCCCGGGCGAAGGGGAATGAAAAACCGGAGAGACAGTTTTTTCATGAAGCAGAGTAAAGAACGAAATGAGGAGAGCCTGTTCAGGAGCCGCCTGTTCAGGCGTCTCTTTTTATCCTATGTTGTGCTGATCCTCTTATTTCTGGCAGGCGCCAGCGCCTGGTATCTGGTCAGCTACGGGCGGAACGAGCGGGAGAACCGGCTGATCAACGCCAGACAGAGCGCGAATGCCTTCGCGACCGAGGCGGATCGCACGCTGCTGACGGCGCAGGCCCTGTGCAGCGCGATGGATACCTCCGAGAGCTTTTGGACGCTGTATCAAACGATCATGATCGAAAAGAAGGCGCCGGACTCCCTGCAGCTGTATCGGGCGCTGAGCGAGCTGACGCGCATCAAGGCCTCCGCGGGCAGCCTGGATGTTTATTCGGTGCTCCTTGGATTTACCGGCGACCGGCGGCTGTATGCGCCGGGAACGGTGATTGCCCTGGAACAGCCCATGGACGCGCCGCGCCGGGGAATCCAAATCGGCGTGCACAGCGCGGCGGAGCTGCTGAATCAGAGCATCGCGGCGAACATCATGGTGAACAAGCAGTTTCTGATTTACGCGGAACCTTATACCGGGGCGTCCAACGGCATGGAAAAGGGGCTGACGATGGTGCTGCTGGATCCCGACCGGCTGAAGCCGACGGTCAGCCGTGTCATGGAGGCGATGGGAAGCCTTGAAATTCTCAACGGCGCGAAAACGGTCTATACGGCAGGGGAGGCGCGGCCGGAGGCGGAAACCATCGAAATCGGCAGCCTGGTGAACAGCGATGTCCGATATCGGATGCAAATCAGCGAGGAGACCCTGCGGGCGCCCTTCCCGGCGGCGGCTTTTCTTCCGCTGGCCCTGCTGGCGGCGGGCGGGGTGCTGCTGGGATGGCTGCTGTATCGCTTTCTCCGGGTTCGCTATGAGCCCATCGGGCAGATCACCCGGATGGTGAAGCACGAGGAGATGCCGGAGGAAGGATCAGATGATCTGGAAACGGTGATGAGGGGGATCACGACCCTGATCGGCGAGCGGAACGGCTATCGGGAGAAGATGATCACGATTTCTCCCTACGCCAGCCACGGCGCCCTGCATCAGCTGCTGAGCGGCAACCTGGAGGGAAGCGAAATTCAGGTTTTGCGGGAGGAGCAGTTTCTGGGCCTTCGGAACCGATATTATATGGTGGGCCTGATCAATCTGCACGCCGCGAAGGGAACGCCGGCGGGAGAACAGCGATATCAGGATGCCCGCGCCCTGGCGGCTCGGGCGGTGGAAAGCCTGCACGAAGAGGAAATGACGGCGGTAACCTGCCCGCGGGATCTTCAGAATCTGTATACGGTGGTCAGCGGAGACGAGCCCGAACGCATGACGGAGCTGTTCTATCGGATGCTGCCGGCGGTCGAGGAAGCCCTGGACGACGACAGCATGTCGGTGACTATCGGCGTCAGCCGGGCGGGGACCGAGCTGGAGCAGCTGCGGGAGGCCTGCCTCGAGGCGGCTTCCGCGCTGGAGCAGATGATCCTCGGGGGCCGGGGAAGCGTCTACTTCTTTGAGGCGGAAGGCCGGGAAGAAAGCCGGGAATACTACTTCCCCGCGGACACCCGGCAGCGTATGGTGCACGCGATCCGGGAAGGCCGGGAGGAGGAGCTCTCTTCCCTGATGGATACGCTCTGGGAGAAAAATTTCCGGAAGGCCAGCCTGAGCCCGGAGGCGGTGCGTCAGCTGGTGGATGAACTGCATGCCTGCGTCAGCGGCGCCCTGCGGGAGGTCAGTGAGCGGGGCACGGTGCACATTCGGGCGGAACGGATTCGGGAACCGGCCACGATTGAGGAGATCTTTGCCTACTATCGGTCCACCCTTCTGGAGGCGCTGAAGGCTTATCGGGAGATGGCGGACTGGAACGCGGCGGAAGGGGAGGAGCTGGAGCAGGCAATCTGCTCCTACATCGAAACCCACGCGCTGGATCCGGAGCTGTCTCTGACGGCGGTGGCGGATCACTTCGGTGTGTCCGGCAAGCTGGTGAGCGCGGCGTGCAAATCAAAAACGGGGAAAACCTATCTACAGATGGTTCACGACGGGCGGATTCAGGAAGCAGTGCGGTTGCTGGAGAACACGGATCTGAGCCTGGAGGAGATCGCGGAAAAATGCGGATTCAGCAATGTGCTGACCTTCCGGCGAAATTTCAAGGCGGCCATGAATAAAAATCCCAGCGATTATCGCAGGGCATAGGGCGGGTCAGCGCAGAATTGCGGAAATTCCGGCAGGGCATAAATGATGCATCAAAACCGGGACACGCGCAGGTTCAAGGCTTTCAGAGGCGCCTGGACCCGGGAGAGTCAAAAAAATCCGGCGGCGGAAATGATGCTTGCCCGGATTTTTTTGTTTCGCTATGATAAGGGCGAAAGATGTACAAAACGGGAACGAAAATGCCGGAAGAAGACAGGAACAGGTGCCGGCAGCCCGGTTCCGCGGAAGCCCTGGGGGCGAGCGGCCGGACTTTGAAACAGGATTTGAAAAGGCGGAGAGGAGGAAAACCGGGATGTCACAGGCAACCGTTTCTCACACCCGGGTCAGGCGGCCCTTCGGCCAGCGGCTGAAGCGGGATCGCTACCTGCTGCTGATGTTCCTGCCGGTTTTCCTCTACTATATCATCTTCTGCTATCTGCCGATGGTCGGGATCGTGATGGGATTCGAGGACTACCGGATGGGCAGCGGTTTCGAGGGCCTGTTTACCAGCAAATGGGTGGGGATGAAATGGTTCAACCAGTTCTTCTCCTCCGTCTTCGCCTGGCGGCTGATTCGGAACACGTTCCTGCTTTCCTTCTTCTCCCTGATCTTCGGATTTCCGATTCCGATCATTTTCGCTGTGGCCATCACTCAGCTTCGGGCCAGGCGCTTCGCCAAAGCGGCCCAGGTGATCACCTACCTGCCGTACTTCATTTCCACGGTGGTCGTGGTCGGCATGATGACCAACTTCCTGTCCCCTTCCACGGGGATCATCAATCTGATCATCCAGAAGATGGGCGGGAAAACGATTAACTTCATGTCCGACCCCGCCTGGTTCCGGCCGCTGTATGTGATCTCCGGCTCCTGGCAGAGCTTCGGATTCAACAGCATCATCTTCGTGGCCGCGATCATGGGCATCGACCCTGCGCTGTATGAGGCGATGGAAGTGGACGGCGCCACCCGCTGGCAGCGGATCGTTCATCTGATCCTGCCGGGCATTTCGGAGACGATCATCCTGCTGCTGATCATGACGCTGGGGAACCTGCTGAACGTCGGCTTTGAGAAGGTTTACCTGATGTATTCCCCGGCGGTGTATGAGACGGGCGACGTCATTGCCACCTATGTCTACCGTCAGGGCATCGAGAGCCACAAATACGGATACGCTTCGGCGGTGGGCCTGTTCTACTCGGCGGTGGGCTTCCTGTTCGTGATGTCCTCCAACTATCTGGCCCGGCGGGTGACCGGTTCGTCCCTGTGGTAAGGGAAAACGGCATGACGGCAGATCTGTTTATTCTGTAAGGAAGGAGAAAGGCAC
>CADBLV010000316.1 GCA_902795555.1 uncultured Eubacteriales bacterium
ACCAGCGTTGCGGGAATCAGAATCAGCAGCCCGCGCAGGGTTTCCAGCCAGAAAGCCAGATTCTGCAGATTTCGGGCCTGAAAATAATTGCACAGCAGGATACTGATCCCCCCGAAAAAAGCCCCCAGGCAGAAGATCCGGATGGCCGCGCAGGCAAGCCCTTCCAGCGCGCTTCCGCCAAGTCCGAACAGCATACACAAAAGCTGGGGACGGATGACGGCGGTCAGAATGACCACACTTCCCACCGCGATACCGCCCGCGAAAGCGATTTTGAACAGGTTTCGAAGACCCAGGTCGTTATGCTCCCCATCATAGGTGGAAACAATGGGCTGCATGGCCCGGGCCGTGCCCTCATAGAGATACAGGATCAGATAGGAGGTGTTCTGCAGTACATCGAAGACGGCGATACCGTTTTCTCCGCCGATGCGCATCATGATGTTGTTTCCCAGAAGCAGGAAGATCATCTGATACAGATATGAAATAGAAACCGAGAGCCCCTTTCGCAGACGGTTCAGCCCCGTTCGGAGCCATCCGCGTTCCGGCGCGCCGGGGCGCAGGCTGTGGTTCTTTTTCAGAATTCCCGGCAGATAGATGCCGATGGAAATCACCTGGCCGATGGCGGTGGCCAGGGCTGCGCCTTCCGTGCCCATCTCCAGAATCAGCACAAGCACCACGTTCAGGGCGATGTCGCACAGGTTCCCGATCACTGAGCCGGCGCCTGCCAGATTCACCTGGCCGTCGTTGCGCAGATAGTAGTTGAACAGATTCGCGCCGTAAAACAGCGGCGTGGCTGCCAGCTGAATCCGTAAATATGCCTGTGTGGCTTCAAACAGCGCCCCATCGGCGGGCACGGTTCCCAGCACGCTGAGCAGCGGCCGGAGGAAAAGCAGCCCCAGAAGAGCCGTCGCTCCGCTGAAAATCAACCCCCAGAGATAAATCCCGCAGGCGCTTTTCCGGGCGCCTTCCCGATCTCCCTTTGCCATCAGCGCCGCGTACCGTCCCGAGCCGCCGACGCCCAGTCCGTGGGCAAACATGCAGTTGATCATGTAAACCGGCAGGATCAGACTGATGGCGGCCAGACCTACAGCCCCCAGATGATGCCCCACCACCACCGCGTCCGCAACATCGCTCAGGGCCCAGCCCGCCGAAGACAGCAGGGCAGGCACCCAGGCCCGGCGAAACATGGGCCAGGTAAATCGATCCCGGCCTGTTCCGGTCTGCCTTTCCGCTTTCCGGCGCATCTTTCGTCCTCCTCTGCCGGCTTATCGCGCATTCTCCGCACTTCCGCCGCTTCAATCACATACTGCGAACACTTTATTTTATCACAGATTTGCCAAAATGGGAAATGTGAGGAGGCATATTTTGTTCGCGATCACGGAACAAAGGGACGGCCCTTCCTGTTCCGATCAGGAACCGAAGGACTGTCCCTGCCGTTCCGGCCCGCCGTTTCAGTCCGGAACAAAAGCCCCGGGCTTTTAAAAGCCGTCCCCACCGTCTGCAAAAACTGTAAAGGGGGGACTTGCCCCGTTTCCTTTTCGATGGTAAAATAAGGGTTACTGACGCGGAATGGGGAAAGACGATTCGCTTCCCGGAGGTTCCGCCGGACGGAGGGATTGATTCGACATGAACGAACTTGCGGCATCCACGATTCCATTTCTACAGACCCTGGCGGATCATCGCATTGACGCGGTGACCTGGATTTTCAACAAGCTGACCTTTCTGGGAGATGAAAAGCTGTTTGTGCTCATCGCGCTGATCGTTTTCTGGTGCGTTTCCAAGCGCGGCGGACAGTATATGCTGACGGTGGGGTTCAGCGCCAGCAGCATCGGACAGACGCTGAAGATGCTCTTCCGGGTTCCGCGGCCCTGGGCGCTGGGAGATCATCCGTTTGAGGGAGCGGATCCTGTGGCGCGGGGATCGGCCGGCGGCGCGACCGTTGAGAAGAAGGGCCTGGATAAGCTCCTGAGCAAGTTCCTCGGCACCGGCGCGGACGGGTGGTCCTTTCCCAGCGGACATACGCTGATCAGCGTGGGGACCTACGGCGCGATGGCCGCCTGGTTTAAGCAGACCTGGGTTCGGATTGTCGGGATTGTTCTGGCGATTCTGATTCCCTTCACCCGGCTGTATCTGGGCGTGCATACGCCGGTGGACATCGTGGCCGGCGCGATCATCGCGCTGATTCTTCTGCTGACGCTGCGGCCTGTGTTCACGGGGGACAATTTGGGAAAAATCCGCATTGTGCTGATCGGCAACATCGCGCTTGCAGCGATCCTGATGATTTGGATGTATCTGGCGAAGCCGTCGAATCTGGCCGGGGAGGATATCGCCCATTATGCCAGCGGGATCAAGAACCTGTGGCAGCTGGTGGGAGCGACGCTGGCCGTGTGGATTTCCTTTGAAGCCGACGAGCGCCGGATTCATTTTGAAACCAAAGCGGTGTGGTGGGCGCAGGTGCTGAAGGTGATCGGCGGCGCCGTGATCATGCTGGGACTGCAGACCGTGATTCAGAAGGTGTTCCACTATTCCAGCGATGCCCTGACACTGGAGAACATGACAAAAATGGGCGTGATCGCCTGCTTCGCGAACCTCATCGCCCTGACGACCGCCATGACGGCCTGGCCGATGACCTTCAAATGGTTTGCGAAACTTGGCCGGAAGGCCGAGTAATCGGAAAAGCGGAGAAAGCGGGCTGCTGCGGACGCCGCTTTGAAGGACAGACGGGAAAGAGATTCGGAAAAGATCAAAACCGGAGAAATGAATCCGAAAACGATCCTATCCGGAAAACGAAACAGCAAACGTGGAAAGGAAGAAAATCCAATGAATGTGACGAAGGATATTCGCTACATCGGCGTAAATGACCATCAGATCGACCTGTTTGAGGGCCAATATGAGGTTCCCAACGGGATGGCTTATAATTCCTATGTGATTCTGGACAGCAAAATCGCCGTGATGGATACGGTGGACCGACATTTCACCAAAGAATGGCTGGAGAACCTGAACGAAGCGCTGGAAGGCAGAACGCCGGATTATCTGGTTGTTCAGCATATGGAGCCGGATCATTCGGCTAATATTGTCAACTTCATGGAAACCTGGCCGAAGGCCACCGTCGTTTCTTCCGCCAAGGCTTTTGCCATGATGAAGAACTTCTTCGGAACGGCGTTCGAGGACCGGCAGATTGTGGTCGGCGAAGGGGACACGCTGAAGCTGGGAACCCATGAGCTGCATTTTATCACGGCGCCTATGGTTCACTGGCCGGAGGTGATCATGACCTATGACAGCGCGGACAAGGTGCTGTTTTCCGCGGATGGATTCGGGAAATTCGGCGCCCTGGACGCGGACGAGGACTGGGCCTGCGAAGCACGGAGATATTATTTCGGGATTGTCGGAAAATACGGCGCGCAGGTGCAGGCCGTGCTGAAAAAGGCCGCGAACCTCGACATTCAGATGATCTGCCCGCTGCACGGTCCCATCCTGAAGGAGAACCTGGGCCACTATCTGGGCCTCTATCAGACCTGGTCTTCCTACGGGGTGGAGAGCCAGGGCATCGTGATTGCTTACACCTCGGTTTACGGAAACACCGAGGAGGCCGCGCTGCTGCTGGCGGAGAAGCTGAAAACCATGGGCTGCCCGAAGGTCGCCGTGAACGACCTGGCCCGATGCGACATGGCGGAGGCGGTTGAGGATGCCTTCCGATACGGCTATCTGGTGCTGGCGACGACGACGTATAACGCGGATATCTTCCCCTTCATGCGGGAATTCATTCAGCATCTGACCGAGCGGGGATATAAAAACCGCGTGATCGGTCTGATTGAAAACGGTTCCTGGGCTCCCATGGCTGCCAAGGTGATGAAAGGCATGCTGGAAGGATGCAAGAATCTGACCTTCTGCGACACGACGGTTCGGATCACGTCCGCGCTGAATGATGCTTCGAGACAGCAGATTGAGGAGCTGGCGGAAGAATTATACAAAAAGGGCGTGACAAACCCTGTTTCCGCTTCCTGATTGAGCCGGCGGTATGCGCCGATGGATGAAAAGGCACGGTCTCCCTTTGCGGGGAACCGTGCCTTTTAAATACTTCCGTCATTCATAGACCCGATACTGTCCGGAAAGCAGGAGCAGGCAGAAGAAATACAGGCAATTGTCATAATATCGGCGCTTTCCCTTTCGTAGGGGCGTGTTCCAGAAGGAACGCAGGAAATCATCCCGATGGGCGCTCTCACTGGCGACGGAAGCCGCGGCCAGCACCGCGATGATCGCGGTCGGATGCATGGCGGGCTCCTCCGTGGGAGTTCCGTCAATCTGATAAGCCCTGTAATCCTCCGGCGCAATGCCGAAAAAATAATCCTGAAGACGTGTGGCGATTTCCGCATACTGCTTTCGGGGACCGAACCAGAGCGTATCCAGGGCCAGGTTCATCGCCACCCGATAAGCATCGGAATAATAGGTGAAAGGCTTGCGGAACATCAGGCGCGGTGTCCCGTCATATTCGGCATATTCCGGACTCATGCCGGTGATGGGATGGGCGCTCAGGGAGATATAGCCTCTGGACGCCTTCGCGGCCTGAAGCCAGAAATCCTGATCCTCCGGATTGCCATGACGGGCAAAGAGCGTGTAGAAATGCGGAAGATGATAGCTGGGATCGGAATAATCCGCCTCCGGGACGAACCGGATCAGATGATTGTCCGGATCCCACATGGCTCTGCCACCGGAAACGAGCTCCGGCTGATGTACCACATGGCGCAGAATGTCGCGGGCCTGCTGCCCGTAGGCAAAGATCCCTTCGCCGTCGCCCCAGCGCGCGGAGGCCATCAGCAGGGCCATGGCGAAGTATTCCTCTCCGTCGGGAGCGGGGCCTTCCGCGTTGTGCCTGCCGTCCAGCCCGGTCGACCAGGCGAAGTATCCCTGATAGATCCCATCCGGGTGAAACATGTATCGCATGGAAAACTGCCACAGCTTTCGGAAAAGATCCTCCCGATCCATCTGCACGCACATCATCATGCCATAGCTCATGCCTTCTGTGCGGGCATCGATGTTCCCCGTGTCCACCATGCAGCCGCTGTCCTCATCCACATCGAGATAGAATTTCTCCTCCGGATCAAAAAAGATGGTGCGGAAGCACTCCTGAACGCGCCGGAGCGCCTCTTCATCGGAGACGCCGATCCGGCTGAAATAATGAACGGAATCCATCTTTATACCCCCTGACTTTTTTGCCTTCGTTCGCCTGTCTGTCCTGCCGTGCTTATTATACACAGGTTCGGGGGACGATTGCAAAGTAAAACCGGAAAAAGCAGAAAAGATACACAGGATCGGGGACGATTGCAAAGCGAAACCGGAAAAAAGGACATCCCCGATGCTCGGGGATGTCCTGGGTGAACCTGATTACTGCTTGATCCACAGCCATTCGCCGGTCCGGATCATGTTGGTCTTGTGGCTGATGTGGGGATTCCATTCCCGAATCTTCCGCCAGTCGGAGATCCCGTACTGATTCGCGATCCGGATCAGGGTGTCCGTCGCCGTTACCTTATGCTGGGTCCAGCCGGCCTTATCCCTGCGCTTCTCAAAGGAAATTTTACCGCCTGCCACTTCTTCCAGTTCTTCTTCGTTCAGTTCCACCGCGTTATTCAGATTCTCCATGATCAAAACCTCCTTTATGTTGTGTAACATTCTTTTAACATCTTATCACAAAATCTTAATGAAATCAAGCCCTTTTTTACACCGGCACGTAGATGTAATATCCGGAGCGGATGCTGTTGGGATTGCTGATGATGCCGATGTTCTCATCCATGATCCGACGCACGGTCGTCCGGTAGGCCCCGGCGATGCCGCTCAGGGTGTCATGGGAACGCACCTTGTAGACGATGCAGCCGCTCTTCGCGGGCAGGGGAGTGGGAGAGCCGCTGGCGCCGCCTGCTACCTGATTCATTTCCTGGTCGGTCAGTTGGGTCATTTTCATTTCGCTCATTTTCGTTTCCTCCTTTTGTATCTTTCCGGTTTGCTTCAGCCGTTTCTCCCGAGGGACCATCCCGGTTTCTTCCGCGCTTCGCGGATCCTGAATGTTTCTCCCGACCGCTCCGGCCATTCCTTCCTTGCTTTCGGCATCGCCCTCAGGCGGTGTCATCAGGGTATACGCAATGAAAATCCGGATGGCAGTAAAAAGACAGTAAAAACAAAAAAACTTTTTGCAGGAGCGGAGAACCCTTTCGCCGAATTCTTTACCCATCGGTGCAAGAAAGGGTGAAATCGCGCATGCGGGAAATGATCGAATGCTTTGCTGTGGAAGGAACACCGATCCTGTGGCAGGTTTTCGGTTCCGGACATATCAATCAAACCTGGCTTGTGGTGACAAACCGTCCCCATCTGTATATCCTTCAGAACATCAGCACGGCGATCTTCCGCGATCCCGTGGGGCTGATGAATAATATCCTGCTGGTGACAGACCACCTGAGACGGAGCGATCCGGATCCGCGGCATGTGCTGACGCTGGTTCCGCTGAAGGACGGCAGACCTTATCTGCTGACCGCGGAGAATGAACTCTGGCGGATGTATGAATTTGTGACCGGCGGCATTTGTCTGGAGCAGGCCCGGCAGCCGGCTGATTTTCAGCAGAGCGGCGTGGCATTCGGGCAGTTCCAGCGCCGGATGGCGGACTTTGCGGCGGACCGGCTGACCGAGACGATTCCGCGCTTTCACGATACGCCGAATCGCTATCGGGCCCTGCACAGGGCGATTGCGGAGGATCGGATGGGCCGGGCCGCGGGCGCGGAAAGGGAAATAACCTTCCTGCTGGAGCGGGAAGAAGGCGCGGGCCTTCTGCAGCGCCTGCGGGAAAGCGGGGAGCTTCCTGTGCGCGTGACGCATAACGACACCAAACTGAACAATGTCATGCTGGACGAGAAAACCGGGGAACCGCTGTGCATCCTGGATCTGGATACGGTCATGCCGGGGCTGGCGGCCTATGATTTCGGCGACGCGATTCGCTTCGGCGCATCCACAGCCCCGGAGGATGAAACCGATCTGAACAAAGTTCATCTGGATCTGACGCTGTACGGCGCCTTCGCCTCGGGATTCCTCGGCGCCTGCGGGAAGGCGCTGACAGAAACGGAGATCGGCACGCTGCCGGACGGCGCGCGAATCATTACCCTCGAGAACGCCGTGCGGTTCCTGACCGATTATCTGGAAGGGGATACCTATTTCCATATTGATCATCCCGAACATAATCTGCAGAGAGCCCGCACCCAGATTGCGCTGGCCGCGGAGATGGAACGCCTGGACGGGACGATTCGCCGCATGATGGACACGCTGTGAAACATCCGGAAGACCGGATGAAAGGAGAGGTGATCTGAATGTCGAGAGGACCCGGCCCGGGAGGCTTTGGGGGACGCGGCAAATTCATGTCGAAGGACGAGAAACAGAATGCCCCCAAGATCACCAAAGCGCTTCTGGAACGCGTTTTATCCTATCTGCGTCCGTACTGGCGACAGCTGGTGCTGGTGCTTGTATGCATTCTGGTTTCCTCCGTGTGCAGCCTCTTTCCGTCCATCCTGAGCGGACAGATTATCGATGTGCTGACGGGAAAAAATATGGGCGGATGGATCGGCGAAGGCATCTCCGCGCTGATCCGGCTGATCCTCCTGTCCCTGGGGCTGCATCTGGCCTCCAACCTGATCGGCGTGGGCGAAACCTATCTGAACAACTGGATCGCGCAGCACATCTCCTTCGATATGCGGAATCAGATGTACCGCCATCTGCAGAAGATGTCCCAGCGCTTTTTCACCTCCGCGAATCAGGGAGATATCATCACGCGCATGACCAGCGATATCTCCGGCGTCGAATCGGTGATCACCAATACGTTTACCAGCATCATTTCCAATACCGTGACGCTGATCGTCGCCGTGGTCGCCATGTTTCAGAAAAACTGGATTCTGGCCCTGGTGGGCATTGCCGTCGTGCCGCTTTTCACCCTGCCGACCCGCATGGCCGGCAAACGGAGATGGAAGCTGGCGGGGGAAGCCCAGGCCTGCAATGACGAGATCAACGGCATTCTGAATGAAACGCTTTCCGTCAGCGGCCAGCTGCTGGTGAAGCTCTTCGGGCGGGAAAAAGCGGAATATGAACGATATGAGGAAGTCAACAGCCGGATGATCAAACTGAACATCCGGGAAAGGATGGCCGGCCGGTGGTTCTTCATGATCCTGAGCACCCTGACCACCATCGGTCCCATGCTGCTGTATCTGGTGGGCGGGATTCTGATGATGAAATATGACCATAACCTCAGCGTCGGCGATATCACGGTGCTGGTGGCGCTGCTCGGCCGCATGTACGGGCCGGTGAACAGCCTGCTGAATATCCAGGTGGACTGGATCCGGTCCATGGCCATGTTTACACGGATTTTTGAATATTATGATATGAAGCCGGAGATTGAAGATAAGCCTGGCGCGAAGGAACTGGTGAACGCGAAAGGGGAGATTGAGTTCGACCATGTTTCCTTCTCCTACGACGGAGAGCGCATGATTCTGAAGGATATCTCCTTCACGCTGCACAGCGGCGACTGTATCGCGATTGTCGGCCCGAGCGGATCCGGGAAGAGCACGATCGTGAATCTGATCCCGCGGCTGTGTGATCCGACGGAGGGATCCGCTCGCTTTGACGGTACGGCCGTCCGGGATCTGACGCCGCATTCCCTGTGGGACGAGATCGGCGTCGTGACGCAGGAGACCTATCTCTTCAACGGCACGATTCGGGAAAACCTGCTGTATGCCAAGCCGGACGCCACGGAAGAGGAAATGATGGAAGCCTGCCGGAAGGCCAATATCGAAGAATTGATTCTCAAACAGCCGGATGGGCTGGACACGATGGTCGGCAACCGCGGACTGAAGCTCTCCGGCGGTGAAAAGCAGCGGATTTCCATTGCCCGGGTGCTGCTGAAAGATCCGGCGCTGCTGATCTTTGACGAGGCCACCTCCGCCCTGGATTCCATTTCGGAAGCGGCAATCCAGGCCGCCATCAATCCCCTGATTGAGGAAAGAACCTCCATCCTGATCGCCCATCGGCTGTCTACCATTTTAGCGGCGGACGAGATTCTGGTGGTTCGGGACGGGAGGATTGTCGAGCGCGGGAAGCACAGCGACCTGGTTCACGCCGGGGGAACCTATCAGGAGCTCTATGAAACCCAGTTCAACAAGGCCGTGGAATAACCCCCGGGAACGGATCATTTTGTCATCGATTTCAAATCATTTTTGTTCTGATACATCCGGTCGTCCGCTCTTTCAAACACGGTGGCCACACATTTGTCATTTTCATATTTCGCCATGCCGCAGGCCATCACAATCCCGTTGCTTTCACGGGCCTTTTCATTCTGCTCGGCAATGGCGTTGACGAGATCTTCAATATGTTCATAATCTTCTCCCTGCGAAATGACCGCGAACTCATCCCCGCCGATCCGGAAAACGGGGCTGTGTTTGAAGGTTTTGCAGACGATCATACAGGCTTCCCGGATATACCGGTCTCCCGCCTGATGACCCGTCGTATCGTTCACCGTCTTCAGGTCGTTGATATCCAGGATGGACACGGCAAATTCAACCGGGCCGCCCTCCGAGATCCGGAGGTTCAGTTTTTCCTCGGCCTCCAGATAGGCATGTTTGTTCTTGATCCCCGTGAGCGCGTCGATGCTAGCCCTGCTCTGCGCCTGCGCCAGGCGTTTCGCATACTCTTCTTCCTGCCGGATCTGTCTGTCGATGTTGTTGATTCCGACGATCAGCCGGCGGCCTTTCTTTTCGTTGACCATCGCCGCCTTCAGCTGCACATAGACGGAATGACCGTCAATAATCAGACGGTATGTCAGCGTAAAGATCCCGCTCCGCTCAATTTCAGACAGGATTGCTTCTTTGGTGAATAATGAGAGGAAACGTTCCAGGTCTTCCGGATCATTGTGCAGCCGGGCCTGCTCCCGGGTATTTTCGAAGAAATCCGTGCCTTCCTTCGGCAGGGCGAAGGAATCATAGTCCTGTGTCGTGCTGTATTCCCGATACAGTCCGCTCTCCGGATCCACCACATACAGGCACAGATAATCGCCGGTCAGCGCGCTGATCCGGGCATAGGCCGCCTGCTGTTCCAGCATCCGCTCTTCCGCGTGACGGATCCGTTCCCGGCTCGTGACGTCCTCGCACATGCCCAGCAGGCACAGCCGGCCTTCCTCGTCGGTGTATTTCAGCTTCGTGGTCTGAAACTGCTGCTGTTTTCCGTTGGTATGCGGCACATCCTCAAAATAGACATAGGGCCTGTCCATGGAAAGGGCCAGCCGATCCTGCTCCATGAAGTGTTTCGCGGCTTTTTCGTCGAACAGTTCCATATCCGTCAATCCGACCACGCCGGAGGGGCTTCCCTTATGGGCATAGTCAGCGAAGGCCTGGTTGCACGCCAGATATACACCGGTTTTTGCGTCCTTGGAAAAGCTCATTGCCGGCATATTATCCATCATGGAAGAGATGGACCGGCGGAGCTCGGCAATCCGCCGGGCATCCTCGGCTTCTTTCTCCGCTGCGGAAAGACGCGCCCCCATTTTCCGGGTATCCCTGTAGTTGTTCAGCATAATGAGGATGGAGAGAACGACCAGCCCCAGAGACATCCCTGTGTACAGGATGTTTGTGCGGCTGATCTCGTTGGCCTGCTCCTGCAGGAAGGCGACCCGCTCCGCGTTGACATTTTCATCCGAATCGTCCATGGGATGAGTTTCGTGATAGGTATGAATCCGCTCCACCGTCTCGTTCGCGGCGTTTTCCGTCGCCCGGGAAACCCACATGATCGAAGCGAACAGGATCAGCACCAGCAGCAGCAGCCATACGACGATCCGCTGTCCGTATTCCCGATACTGATCCTGCCGGATCAGTTTCCGGAAAAGGATCAGTCCCAGCACCGCCCACACAATGAACAGAATATAGGATTCCGTTTCCATCGCATGGAACGGAAGCAGCCCCGGAATCAGCAGCAGGAGGACGAACAGCGTCATCAGCGCCATGCCGGCGATTCCGGTCATCTTTTCCGCTTTTCCGTTGTTTCGCTGCGCATGCCGCCATACGGCATGGGAAACCAGGCCGTAAATGATCGTCGCGCCGAGGGTGGTCACGTCCACAATCCAGCCGATCGCCGTTCTGCCCAGGAAAGGAATCAGCACGGAAACAGCGGCGACAGCGATGATCGCTTTGTGGGGAATTCCTTTGTCGTTCACCCGGGCCAGGCTCCGGGGAGCTTCTCCGTCCCGCCCCGCCGCATACAGCAGACGGCTCAGCGCGAGCAGGTTCCCGATCAGGCTTGTCAGGATCACGGCAAAGAGCGCCAGCATCAGCACCGTCACGCCCGCCTGCCCCAGATAATGATCCGCCGCGTAGAACGCGGGAACCGCTTTGATTCCTTCCAGATTGCCCATATCCTTGATATATGCCAGCCAGCTGTCATATTCCGGCGGATAGGCAGAGATGGAAAGAAGGGAAACAAACAGATAAAGAAGGGTGGTGATCACCACGGACCAGATCAGGATCCCGCGCACTTTTTTGACCGGGAATGAGTATTCTTCCGAGAAATGGGATATGTTTTCAAAGCCGATGAAGGCCCAGGGAGAGATGGCCGCAATCCGGACGATCTGCCCGAAAGAGGAGGATCCTTCCAGATACAGCGGAGAATAGCTGAACGCATTTTCATGCCGGAACAGGGCAATGATCGCGCAGAAGGCGAACCCGGCCGCAAAGATCAGGGCTGCAACCGTCATGATGCGGCCCGGCAGACGGGAACTGCGGACACACAGACAGGCGATGAGCCCGATCGTACAGATGGAGAGCAGGGCCTCCCCGAACCACACCTCATATCCGAAGATATTATAATGGAAGCCGAATCGGAATGTGTCCCCCAGGAAGAACCGGGCAAAAAGAGGGACAGAGGTGATGTTGGCCCACAGGATGGCCAGGTAGGTCAGCAGGATAAACCAGAAGGCCAGAAACCCCAGGTCTTTTCCGCCGATCCGCTTTTCAAAGGTGTAAATCCCGCCGGCATCCGGCGCTTTCCGGATCATGTACTGCAGGTTCCAGGTGATGATGAAGATCACGGTCATGCCGAGCAGCAGGCCGAAGACTGTGCCGAGCAGGCCGGACTTCTGCAGATAGGTATTACAGGTTACAATGAATGAACCCCAGCCGATACTGGTTCCGATCGAGAAGGCCCAGATGCTCAGCGGGGAAAACCCGGGTTTCAGTCCGCTGACCTGTTTCTGATTGCTGTCCAAGTTTTTTTTCACCTGCCCGTGATTTCTGAACGGATCCTGTCTTTTGTAACGGATGCCGGGATGATCACCTGTAAATCCTATTGTAACATTTTTACTGGGGGGGGGGTCAAGAGATTCGTGGGATCACGAACAAAAGAGCCCGTCTCCTGAATGAAACGGCTGGGATCGACTGTTCCGGAAACGCATTCAGGGAAAAACCCGGGCAAAATTGAACGCGATGAAGCAAAAAATTTAACCGGAGAACTGCTATCCGGTGCCTTACTTCGTATCAATCGATGATGGGTTCGGAAAGAGCCCCGGAAGAAAGGACGGAAACCGCCGCGAAAGGCGGGAGGAGGAACGAAACATGAAAAAGATTCTGACGGTTCTGATGGCAGTGATCCTGGTTGCGGTGTCCGCGCTGGCCTGCGCGGAAGGGACGGCGAAGGAACACAACTTTGTCACTTTTGAAGACGCGAAAGGCACGAGTTACGACCTGTTCTGCATAACCAGGCTGAACTACGGTGAAGATCACAAGGTCACCTCCGTCACCGGCCATTTCGAGCGTGTTATGGAGAACGAAGAGGGAATGTTTACTCCCGACCTGGCAGCCGATTCCGAAAAGACCTATCCGCTGGCCCCGGATTTCAAGGCGCAGATGATCGGCAACACGCTGGATTATGACATGAAGACTGTCGAAGTGACGGATCTGTATCAGTGGTACATTGCCGCCTATCTCGCGGACACCGGATACGACGGACATGAGCTGGTCTTCTCATGCGACCTGCCGCAGGAAACCCTCGACACGCCTACCTACGACTTCTGGTTCGTCACGACGAAGATCGAGCTGAACGAGAAAGGCGAGATTCAGTACATGGAGTGGATCTACACCCCCTGGGGCTGACCGGTAAGACATCATCCGAAAACAGCAGGCTGAAAAGCCTGCTGTTTTCATGGACGGAACAAAGGGACGGCCCTTCCTGTTCCGATCAGGAACTGAAGGACTGTCCCTGCCGTTCCGTCGTATCAGTCCGGCACGAGGGTCGTCCCCAGATACTTTTCCCGCGTTAAAAGGCAGGAATCAATCTTTTTCAGAGAACCGTCCCAGGGACGGATCATTTCTTCCGAGCGGTCATACACAAAGCCGAAATGTTCAGCCACTTTCTTTGATTTCACATTCTCCTGGAAGTATCCATACCTGACGTCCTCCGCGCCTAACTCCAGAAAAGCCAGCTTCAGCAGGAGAGAAACGATTTCTTTCCCATATCCTTTTCCCTGAAAGGCTGTTCCGATACAGATACCGGCTTCCTCATAGTGTCCCGGCTCGCTCTCTCTGATCGCACATAACCCAATGGCTTCATCCGTGTCTTTCAGCGCCACAAACCAGGCCAGATGATCCTGCTGATAGAGAATGCTCCGCCGGCAACGTTCGATGGCTTCCGCTTCCGTCAGGGTGGGCTGATAGAGCATCCAACGATACACCTTTTCATCTCCCCAGACATGCTTCAGCATGGAGCGGTAGTCCTCTTCCTTCGCATTTCGGAGCACAATATGATCTCCGGTCAGCGCATCAACCATCGATTCCTTCGTCATGATCGTTCTCCTTCTTTCCCGGGTTTGGTTATCAGCAATCGTCCTGATCCACAGCAAGCTTATGACATTCAGCAGGGCTTGTCAATTCGTTTAAAGTGATTAACCCGGAAAAAATGTTTTCGATCCCTCTACGGTCGTTCCGGACGGATGGATAAAGTGGGTTAGAATGACGAGAAAAAAAGAACACCCCCGCCGCGAGTTGCAGCGGGGGTGTTCTTATATTCAGGACCGTATCATCACCAGATATCCACAGACCCGGTTTCTTCGCCTTTGACCCACCAGAGCTTATTCTGATCCACTCGAATGAAAACGCAATCCGCGCCGGCGGGGACCTTCGCCACGATTTCTTCGGGCGTGATATTGCCGCCCAGGGGGGACTGAACAAAAATCTGCAGCCTGGCAGCCTTCGCCTTCCGGGCCGGAGCTTTCACAGCGGTTTCCACCTTTTCCGCCGCGTCTTTCACCTTCCGACCGGCAGCACGGGTGACCTTTTTCACTTCGAGCGCTTCCGCCGTCGCAGCGTCTTTTGCCTTCCGGCCTGCGGCACGGGTGACCTTTTTCACTTCAGCCGTTTCCGCCGCCACAACATC
>CADBLV010000317.1 GCA_902795555.1 uncultured Eubacteriales bacterium
GTGTTCGGACTTCATGGGCTTGGTCTTGGAGAAATGCTTATATCCCTCCGGCATATCAAGCCGATAGAACCACGTTTCCTTGGTGGGACCGGTTCGATCAAAGAACAGGATGTTCGTCGTGATGGATGTGTACGGAGAGAACACACTGGACGGCATCCGGACAATCGTATGCAGATTGAATTCATTCAGCAGCTTCTTTTTAATATTGATCTTCGCGTTATCCGTTCCGAACAGAAACCCGTCCGGCAGGATCACAGCCGCCCGGCCGGTCTTTTTCAGCCGGTACATGATGACGGACATGAAAAGGTCCGCCGTTTCGCTGCTGGCCAGATCGTCTGGGAAATGGGACTTGATATCCGACTTTTCCGAACCGCCGTAAGGCGGATTCATCAGACATACGTCGCTTTGATCTTCCAGAGTATAATCCAGGACATCCCGTGCCAGGGAGTTATCGTGATAGATCCGTGGGATATCGATATCATGCAGCAGCATGTTGGTAACGCAGAGCATATAGGGGAATTGCTTTTTCTCAATGCCGTAGATGGATTCACTGTAGGCTTTCTGATCCTCTGTGGTTTTGATCTGCGGGGCAAGGGCTTTCAGCCAGCTGGTGATGAATCCACCGGTGCCGCAGGCATAATCCGCCATTTTTTCTCCGATTTTCGGCTGGATCATCTGCACCATGAAATCCGTCACGGCGCGGGGTGTGTAGAATTCACCGGAGGAGCCGGCACTCTGCAGCTCCCTCAGGATGGATTCATAGATTTCCCCGAAGGCATGGCTCTCTTCCGTATCCGTCAGATCCAGTTCGTCAATGATATTGATGACCTGTCGCAGCAGGACACCGTCCTTCATATACTGGTTGGCATCCTCGAAGGTCGTGCGGACGATGGATTTCTTCATGGGGGTATCCGGCGTGACGGGGAGATTCTTCAGGGTTGGAAACAGCGTGTTGTTCACAAAGTTCAGCAGCGTATCCCCCGTCATTGCATTGCCGGAGTGATCATCCGCGGCCCAGTTAGCCCAGCGGCAGTTGTCCGGGATGATAGATTCATAATCATCCTCATTGAATTCCCAGTCCTGCTCCTTGGCATCATACACCTTCAAGAACAGCATCCAGGCGATCTGTTCAATCCGTTGTGCGTCACCGTTGATACCGGCGTCATTCCGCATGATATCCCGTACTCTTTTTACGAAGGTTGAAAGGTTACTCATTGCGATTATCCTCGTCTTCAAATCTGAATTCATTGGTTATGAATAAGAGTTTAACAGTTTTCGTTCCTTACAATCTGCTTTTCCCATGTTTTTGTTGTCTGCTCACGGAGAAAAGTTTCCATTGGAGCCAGCTCCTGACGTTCATCCCATGCTTCCAGTGCGGCGTAGTAACTTTTGCGATCTTCCTGATGAACTGTGACAGGTGGATGATTGTTTATTACTAAGAAATAATTCATTGCCAGGCGGCCGGTTCTTCCATTTCCATCAGCAAAAGGATGTATATTTTCAAATTTAACATGAAAATACGCAGCGGCGCGAAGGATTCTGTCAGTCGGGATATTCTGTAGCTCACTCAGCAGTTCCTGAATTTCATCAGCAACATCTTCCGGAGCGGCACCGATTTCGTTTTTACCTGTCACGTAATCATGAAGTTTATATTCACCGGGCCGTTCGCCCAACTGGTATCGACGGGTATCATATGTGTTTTTCGTAAGCTGTTTCTGAAACTCTTTTATGAGATTTTCATCCAGTGGGTGCTTGTCATGGAATGCCTGAAGAAATGATTCGTACGCATCTTTCGCATTACGAATTTCAAACAAGGTTCGAAGATCACCGGTATATGATGTCACACCGTCATGTTCAAAGATCTCGCGGGTATCATTATACGTAATGTGCTCGTTCTCCAAATTGCCAGAATGATAAGCAAATGAAATGCTGTTGCCATTGAGAGCCTCAGCAAGTTCAGCATCTGTTTTAATTTTCTTGCTCTGCCACAGATCAAGCGCCTTTTCATA
>CADBLV010000318.1 GCA_902795555.1 uncultured Eubacteriales bacterium
CGCTGTTCCTGTGCTACATCGCCACCATCGCCGTGCCGTGGCAGGCGTACATGATTCCCCAGTTCATCGAATTCCGGGCCATCGGGCTCTATGATAAGCTGACCGCCATCATGGTGCTGCAGGCTTTCTCGGCCTTCGGCGTCTTCCTGATGCGGCAGTTCTATCGGGGCATCCCCACGGAGCTGTGCGAAGCCGCACGGATTGACGGCCTGAGCGAATACGGCATCTGGGCGCGGATCATGCTGCCCCTGTCCAAGGCCGCCATCGCCACCCTCGTGATCTTCACCTTTGTCGGCACCTGGAATGACTATATGGGCCCCATGATCTATCTGACCACCGAATCCGTGAAAACAGTTCAGGTCGGTCTCCGACGGTTTATTCAGGAAAACTCCAGCGATTATCATCTGATCATGGCGGCTTCCATGGTCTCGCTGATCCCCGTGTCCGTGGTGTTCCTCTGCCTGCAGAAATACTTCATCGAAGGCATTGCGACCTCCGGACTGAAGGGATAATCGGCTCTGCATATGATCCGTATTTCACAGCCTGCTGTGGATGGATCATCAGCAAATGAGCCAACCGGACAGGATGGCAGACACGAACCTGTGCTTCACAGGAGAATCGCACCGGAAAGAATTCAGGAGGATCGATATGGGAAATAGCTATGAAGAAGCGCTGGCCCGCGCCTCCGCGAAATACCGTCTCTCGGCGGCAGACGCCGCGGCGAAGGGCATCATTCCCTATAAAAGCGAAGGCGGTAAATGGATCGGCAGCCCCTTTGCCGGCAACGGCTGGTGGACCGGAGGATTCTGGCCCGGCCTGATGTGGCATCTGTGGGTCTATACCGGCGACCCCTTCTTCCGGGAGGAAGCCCGGCGGGTGCAGCAGCTGCTGACAGACGAATTCCGCCGGTATACGGAGCTGAATCACGATGTGGGATTTATGTATCTGCTGTCCGTCGGAGCAGACTGGAAGCTGACCGGGGAGGAGCAGGCCCGGATCGACACGCTCCACGCCGCTTCCCTGCTGATGGGACGGTTCAATCCCATGGGTTTCATCCGGGCCTGGGACGGGGCAGACCGGACAGGCTATGCCATTATCGACTGCATGATGAATCTGAGCCTGCTGTTCTGGGCCTCCCGCCAGACCGGCGACCCCCGTTTTGCCCATGTGGCCCGCATCCACGCGAACACAGCCCGTCGGGAGTTCATCCGGGATGATGGTTCCGTTTCCCATATCATTGAGTTCGATCCGGAAACCGGGAAACGGGTTCGGGAGCACGCGGGTCAGGGATATGCCCTGGGCTCCCAGTGGAGCCGGGGCCAGGCCTGGGGTCTGTATGGGTTTACCCTCTGCGCCATGAATACAAAGGATCCTGCCGACCTCGCCGCCGCTGAAAAAATCGCCGCCAATTTCGTCGCTCACATCCGGCCCGACGGCCTGACGGACTGCGATTTCTGCCAGCCGCCGGAAGAGGAGCGTCTGGACAACATCGCCGGGGCCGTGGCTGCCTGCGGGCTCCTGGAGCTGGCTGGGCTCACAGGAAATGAGGCCTGGCGGAATGCGGCAGAGCTTCTGGTCAACGGGCTGCTGGAACACTGTGTGGATTTCGGAGAATCCCACTGCGGACTCCTGACCCACTGCACCGCCAGCTATCATGACGACGGCGCGGGCCGGCATACGAATATTGTCTATGGGGATTATTTCCTGACGGAAGCCCTGATGAAACTGACCGACCGGGATCCCATGCTATGGATCTGATGAAACCGATTGACCGTAATCCCATGCTCCGGGGCTGACGAAACCGACAGATCGAAACCTCCTGCTTCGGGGCTGAAAAACCCATAACGAACGGCGTGGGCTCACTGCCCGCGCCGCTCCTTTTCCAGCCAAACCATCAGCACGGCGATGTCCGCCGGATTCACCCCGGGAATCCGGGAAGCCGCGGCCAGGGAAACCGGCCTCTGCTTCGCCAGCTTCTGCCGTGCCTCCAGCCGCAGGTGATCCATTTCCAGATAAGGCAGATCCTCCCTCAGGAGGGTTTCCTCCATGCGCCGGGCCTGAGCGATCATCTGATCCTGCTTTTCCAGATATCCCGCGTATTTGATGCTGATCTCCGCCTGTTCCACGGCCCCGGGGGAAGCTTCCCGACCGGCGTTCTCTACGGACTCCAGAATCGCCGGATCCAGCGCTTTCAGATCCGTCAGGCGCACCGCCGGGCGCTTCACCAGGTCCGCCGCCCGCACGGAGCCGGTCGCTTCCGGCTCTCCCCTGTCCGCCAGAAAGGCGTTCAGCTTTTCTCCCGGCGCAAACCGCACGCTTTCCAGTTTTTTCCGGAGCGCCGCCGTTTCGCGGCGCTTTTGCTCCATCCGTTCCATCCGCTCCGCCGAGGCCAGGCCCGCCTGAAAACCGATGGCGGTCAGGCGCAGATCCGCGTTATCCTGTCTGAGATGAAGCCGGTGTTCGGCCCGGGAGGTCATCATCCGGTAGGGCTCATCGGTGCCTTTGGTGGTCAGGTCGTCCGTGAGCACGCCGAGATAGGCCATGTCCCGGGTCAGGATCACCTGAGGCTTTTCCTGCAGGGACAGCGCCGCGTTCATGCCGGCCAGCAGCCCCTGGGCCGCCGCTTCTTCATATCCGCTGGTCCCGTTAATCTGGCCCGCGAAAAACAGCCCGCCGATCCGAAGGCTCTCCAGGGTGGGGCGCAGCTCCAGGCTGTCGATGCAGTCGTATTCAATGGCATAGCCCAGCCGGGTAAATTCGCAGTGCCGCAGCCCCGGAATCGTCCGATACATGGCCCATTGCACGTCCTCCGGCATGGAAGTGGACATGCCCTGCACATACCATTCCCGGCTTTCCTTCCCCTCCGGCTCCAGAAAGATCTGATGGCGATCCTTGTCCGCAAATCGCACCACCTTGTCCTCGATGCTCGGGCAGTACCGGGGACCGACACCGTGAATCTTTCCGCTGTATAGCGGCGCCCGGTGCAGGTTGTCCAGGATAATCCGGTGGGTTTCCGGAGTGGTCCAGGTCAGATAGCAGCTGTAGGTATTCTCAAGCTTCCGGTCCGTCAGGAAGGAGAAGGGAATCACCGGTTCGTCGCCCTTCTGCTCCTCCATCTCGTCAAAGTCAATCGTCTTCACGTCCACCCGGGCCGGCGTGCCGGTTTTAAACCTTCGCAGCGCAAACCCGAGCTCCGTCAGGCTTCCGGAGAGTTCGTCGGCCCCGGTCAGCCCCTGGGGCCCGCCGTTCCGGCGGTATTCCCCGATGATGATGCTGCCCTTCAGATAGACTCCCGTGGCGGCGATCACCGCCCGGCAGGGAATCCGGGCCCCGGTGGCCGTGGTCACGCCCGTCACCCGGCCGTTCTCCGTCTCAATGGACACGGCCTCTCCCTGCCGCAGGGTCAGCCGGGGCTGGGTCAGCAGGGCCCGCCGCATCCGGTTCTGATAGGCCTGCTTGTCCGCCTGGGCCCGGAGCGCGTGCACAGCCGGTCCCTTGCCGGTGTTCAGCGTCCGGGACTGCAGGAAGGTGTCGTCGATGGCCAGCGCCATCTCTCCGCCCAGGGCGTCCACCTCCCGCACCAGATGCCCCTTGGCCGATCCGCCGATCACGGGATTGCAGGCCATCAGCGCAACGCCGTCCATGTTCAGCGTCAGAAGCAGCGTATCCATTCCCATCCGGGCAGCAGCCAGCGCCGCTTCGCATCCCGCGTGTCCCGCCCCGATGACCACCACATCCGCCATATCGTCTTCGCTTCTTTCTGTCAGTCTTATCCGTTATCGCTCCACCCGCTCTGAATCCGCCGGTTCCGTTGGATCCGGGCACACGTTTTCTTATCCGTTATCGCTCCACCCGCTCTGAATCCGCCAGTCCCAGTTCCGGGGAACCCGGGCGTTTTCGGGAATATCCCAGGTATAGCCTTCCAGGTCCGTATACCGGGTCAGCGTGAGCACAACCATCCCCAGCGGATCCGAAATCGCCGCGTTGCGGAAATTGAACTGGCCGTGCTCCGAGCGCATGCCGGGATCCAGCGCCAGGGAATAGCTGCCCTCAAAGAAGGTGCTCTCTCCGTCCGTGTTGCACACCATGGGATTCCCGTCCCGGTCATAGCAGTCGATCCGGAAGTTCACCCGGGCAATCGTGAAATCGCTCATGTTCCGCAGCACGATGCGGATCCGGTTGTCGGAGGTAACCTCCAGTCCCTCAATCAGCACGGCGCCGTTATAATCCCGCACCCGGATCTCGCCCTGGGCGGTAAATCCACCGTCTTCCGTCACTACGGTCAGCGTGGTATCCCCAACCATGTTTCCGGTGATGTAGCAGGCGTTTCCGGTTCCCCGGGCTGTGGCGATCATCGGATCGCCGGTGGACCATCGCATGTTCTGATTGTTGGCATCCTTGGGAATCGTCAGGGCCGTGGCCCGGTGATATTCGTCATACAGCTGCACATGATGGAGGTATGCCTTCAGCTGCACGCCCTCCACGGGCTGAATCACCGTCACCCGCACCTGCCCCGCCTTTCCGGATTTGTCCGTCGCCTTGGCGGTGATCATCGCGGCGCCGCGCTTATGGCCGATCACCACGCCTTCCTGGTCCACGCTGACGATGTTCGGATGGTTGCTGGAGAAAGTCACTTCCTTGTTGGTGGCGTCCGCGGGTTCGACCGTCCACACCAGCTGGGCCGCATCGCCTCCGACCAGCAGGGAGGTGCCGCGGGTGGAATCAAACGTGATCTTCGTCACCCGCTGCACGACGTGCACCAGGGCCGTCACGGTCAGATCGGGATCGGACAGGCTCTGGGCGGTCACGGTGCAATCTCCGGCCTTATGGCCGGTAATCTTTCCGTTCTCAACGGTCGCGATCTCCGGGTCGGATGTATCCCAGTGAACGCTCTTGTCGGAAGTGTCCGCCGGGGATATGGTCGCCCGCAGATACACCGGGTTTCCCTTCACGACGACCTCCGTCTCCGTTTTGTCCAGCGAGATGGCTTCCGCGGTTTTGGTCACAGACACGGTAATCGATCCCTTGACGCCCGATCCGTCCTCGGCCACGGCGTCGATCACGGCGTTGCCCTTCTTCAGCCCGGTCACCACGCCGTTTTCGTCAACCGTGGCGAGCGTGGGATTCCTCGAAGACCACCTGACCTCCCGCACGGAAGCTTCCGCCGGCTCAAAGGCCGCGGAGACCTGCAGCGTGCTTCCCACGGCCACCTTCCGGTTCCCCGCGCTGAGGGTGATTTTCTTCACAGGCTGAATCACCAGCACCCGGAGCGTCTCGGTCACCTCCGGATTCTGCACGCTCGTCAGCGTCAGGTCGCATTCCCCAGCCTGTTCCGCCCGCAGATAGCCGCCGTCCACCCGGGCCACCCCTGCGTTGTCCGTCGTGAAAGTCACCCGGGTGTCGCTGGCGTCCTCCGGCGTGCAAACCGCCTTGAGCTGAACATTCTTCCCCGCGGGAATCACGATCACCTGGTGCTCCGTCGCCTGGCGCAAAAGACCCGACACCGCGGGATCCGTTGCCGCGTAAACCTGCATCTTCTTCGTGCTCAGCGTCACCCGGGTCACCCTTCGGAGCACCGTCACGCTCATCACGGTTTTCCATTTCTTTTTGCCGATTTTCAGCTGGGCGGTCACCTGGGCCTTTCCCTTCTTCAGGCCCTTCACCTCGCCCTCCTCCGAAACGGTCACGGCCTTGGGATTGGAGGAAACCCAGGTGATTTCTCCCTCCTCCGCCGCCTCCCCTTCCCGGAGGATTTCCGGCCACACGGCGTCTCCCTCAAAGAGGGTCACCGTCTTCTCCTCAAAGGTCCAGCCCTTGTCCGCCAGGGCCGGCGCAGCAAACAGCATCAGCGAAAGCGCAATCAGCATCGCCCATAAAAGCCCGTTCTTTTTCATGGATGTTTCTCCTTTCCCGCGGTCTCCGTTCTTTTCCTGCCTCATCCCTTCCCTGATTTAACGAAGGAAGGGGCCCCTTTCTTTCCCCGGACACAGAAACAGCGCCGCGGAAAGCGGCGCCGCATAAAGCTTGCTCAGTGGGTTTCCATATAGGATCGGACCAGCTCTTCCACAATCTCATCCCGTTCCAGCCGGCAGATCAGGCTCCGCGCCGCGTTATAGCTGGTGATATAGGTCGGATCGCCGGAGATGATGTATCCCGTCAGCTGGGTAATCGGATCGTATCCCTTGGCCTGCAGCGCGCGATAAACATACATCAGGATATCATGGGCCTCATTCCCCGTGCCCACGATGGGATTGAGCTTCATGGTGTTAAAAGCGTCTTCCAAAGCGGATCCCCCTCTTTCGCCTGTCTGAAACTGCAGGTCCACGTCTGCCGTTCCATTATACCCTACTTTCCAGCCCCCTGACAAGCGTTTCCTGTGTTTTTTTCGGGAAAAACCTTGCCTCTGCCCCCGGATTCCATGTATAATAGCGTTTGGTACGTCCCTGTGGGACGCCGTGAAAACTGTCCTCTGGAAAGGAAGTCGCGAAAGATGGAAGAAACAGCCCGCAGCAATTTTATCTGGGATGCCATCGACAAAGATCTGGCGGAAGGCCGGTATCAGGAGGTGCACACCCGGTTTCCCCCGGAGCCGAATGGATATATGCACATCGGACACTGCAAGGCGCTGATCATGGATTTTCTGACTGCCGAAAAATACGGCGGAAAATGCAATCTGCGCTTTGATGATACCAATCCCGCCAAGGAAGACACGGAATATGTGGAGGCCATCAAGCGGGATATTCACTGGCTGGGGTTCGACTGGACCGGCGGGGAATTCTATGCCTCCGATTATTATGATAAGTGTTATGAAATCGCGGAGGAATGGATTCGCCGGGGCCTGGCCTATGTGGACGAGCTGAGTAAGGACGAGATGCGGGAATATCGGGGGACGCTGACCGAGCCCGGAAAGAACAGCCCCTGGCGTGACCGGCCGGCGGAGGAGAGCCTGGATCTCTTCCGGCGGATGAAAAACGGCGAATTCCCGGAGGGCAGCAAAACCCTGCGGATGAAAATCGACATGGCCTCTCCGAACATCGTCATGCGCGATCCCGCCATGTATCGGATTCTGTATAAGGAACACTGGCGGACCGGGAAAAAGTGGTGCATCTATCCGATGTATGATTTTTCCCATCCCATCGGCGACGCCCTGGAGGGCATCAGCCATTCCATGTGCTCTCTGGAATATGAAATCCATCGCCCCCTGTATGACTGGGTGGTTGAAAAAAGCGCGGATATGCTGCCGGCCCGGCCCAGACAGCTGGAGTTCTCCCGCCTCAACATGACGCGAACGGTCATGAGCAAGCGGTATCTCCGCCAGCTGGTGGAAGGGAATCATGTTTCCGGCTGGGATGATCCCCGCATGCCGACCCTGTCCGCCATGCGCCGCCGCGGCTATCCGGCCGCAGCGATCCGGAATTTTGTCGACACCATCGGCATGAGCAAGGCGGATTCCGTGGTGGATTTCGCCGTCCTGGAGCACTGCGTCCGGGATGTGCTGGGCGATGCGGCGCCCCGGGCCATGGCAGTGCTGAATCCCCTGAAAGTGGTGCTCACCAACTGGCCGGAAGGCGAAACGAAAGCCGTCACCCTCGAAAATCATCCGGATCATCCGGAAATGGGCGTTCGGGAAATCCCCTTCGGCCGGGAGCTGTATATCGAACAGGACGACTTCATGGAAGTCCCCGTGAAAAAGTATCAGCGGATGTTCCCCGGCAATGAAGTCCGGCTGAAAGGAGCCTACATCGTCCGCTGCGACAGCTGCGTGAAGGACGAAGCGGGAAATGTGACGGAGGTCCGCTGCACGGTAGATCTCGATTCCTTCTCCGGCAGCCCGGGAGCCGATCGGAAGATCAAAGGGAAAACGCTCCACTGGGTGCCCGCCGAGGGTTCCATCCCCATCGAAGCCCGGCTGTATGAGCCCCTCCTGATGGATGAGCTGCCGGAAGACGCGGAGGAGGAAACCGATAAAAAGGATTTCATCTCCCGCCTGAATCCGGAAAGCCTGCGGGTGTGCCGCGGCTTCGGGGAGCCTCTTCTGGCCGAAGCCAACCCGGGAGACACCTTCCAGTTCCTTCGCTCCGGATACTTCTGCAAGGATCCGGACTCGACGGAGGCCCTCCCCGTTTTCAATCGCACGGTGGGGCTCAAGGATCCCTTCGCCCGCCAGCAAAAATAAAAACACACACAGGAGGTCATCATCATGACGGTTCGCACCCGGTTCGCCCCCAGCCCGACCGGCTTCATGCATCTGGGCGGCTTGCGCACAGCCCTGTATAACTATCTTTTTGCCCGGAAAAACGGCGGTCGGTTCATCCTCCGCATTGAGGACACCGATCAGGAGCGCTATGTGGAAGGCGCCACGGAAGTCATCTATGAAACCCTGAAGGGCTGCGGCCTGACCTGGAATGAAGGTCCGGATGTGGGCGGCGACTTCGGCCCCTATGTCCAGAGCGAGCGCAAGGATCTCTATCTCCCCTATGCCCGGCAGCTGGTGGAATCCGGTCATGCCTATTATTGCTTCTGCACCAAAGAGGAAATCGATGCCCGTCGCGCCGCGGTGGAGGCCGCCGGCGGAACCTGGAAATATGATAAGCATTGCCTTAAGCTGTCCCGGGAGGAAGTGCAGGCAAAGCTGGATGCCGGCCTGCCCTGGACGATCCGTATGAACGCGCCCACCGAAGGGGAAACCAGCTATCACGACACGGTTTTCGGAGATATGACCTTCCCCAACAGCGAGGCCATGGACGACATGGTGCTCATCAAGCAGGACGGCATGCCCACCTATAATTTTGCCAATGTCATTGATGATCACCTCATGCGCATCACGCATGTCATGCGCGGCATGGAATATCTTTCCTCAACCCCTCGCTATAATTTTCTCTATCAGGCTTTCGGATGGGACACCCCGACCTATGTCCATCTGACGACGGTCATGCGCGATGCCCAGCATAAGCTGTCCAAGCGGGATGGCGATGCCTATTATTCCGATTTCATCGAAAAGGGCTTTCTCCCCGAGGCGCTCATCAACTATCTGGCCCTCGTCGGCTGGAATCCCGGGGATGAGCGGGAGTTTTTCACCCTGGAGGAGCTGGTGGAAGCCTTCGATATCCATCGGCTGAATAACTCCCCCGGCATCTTTGATGTCACGAAGCTGGAGTGGATGAACAGCCATTACATCGCCCAGATGGATCCGGATAGGTATCTGACCATGGCCACCCCCTGGTTCGATCGGGTTCTTTCCGGAAAGCAGACGGACTACCGCCGCCTGGCGGAGCTGATGCAGTCCCGCACGGATATCTTCAGCCGCATCCCGGAAAAAATCGCTTTCCTGGCCGACCTTCCCGATTATGACACCGCCATCTTCTTCAATAAGAAGCAGAAGAGCGATGAAAACGTGGCCCGGGAAGTCCTTCCCCTGCTGCGTCCGGTGCTGGAGAGCCTCCCGGAGTGGACCGAGCAGGCCATTCACGATGCCGTCATGGCGAAAATTCAGGAATGGGGCCGGAAGAACGGCTCCGTGCTCTGGCCCATGCGTATCGCGATTTCCGGCCTGGAATCCACCCCCGGCGGCGCCTTTGAAATCGCTTATCTCCTGGGCCGGGAGGAAACCCTCCGCCGGATCGATGTCGCCCTGGAAAAGCTTCAGGCATGATACGAACGCCTCCGGATCCGAACTCTGCTCCTGAATCCGCTTTCTGAAGCGAATGTCAGAGAGCCGCGAATAAACAGAAAGAAAGGATGATCTCCCATGCAAATTTCCGCTGAACAACTCGCCCATGTCAATCATCAGATCGATGCCCTGATCACCGCCGGCAGCTTCTACGGAAAAAAACTGAAGGAGGCCGGCATTCATTCCGTCTCCTCCCCCTCCGAGTTTGAGGAGCTCCCCTTCTCCGAAAAAAACGATCTGCGGGAAGCGTATCCTCTGGGACTCATGACCGCCCCGGAAGAGAAAATCGTCCGAATCCATTCCTCCTCCGGAACCACCGGCCTGCCGGTGATCATCCCCTACACCGCCAAGGATGTGGAAGACTGGGCCATCATGTTCGCCCGCTGCTATGAATATGCGGGCATCACGCCCATGGATCGCATCCATATCACCCCCGGCTACGGCCTCTGGACCGCCGGCATCGGCTTCCAGCTGGGCGCGGAGCGCCTCGGCGCCATGGCCATTCCCATGGGCCCCGGAAATACGGATAAGCAGCTGCAGATGATGCAGGATCTGGGCAGCACCGTCCTCTGTTCCACCTCTTCCTATGCTCTCCTCCTGTCCGAGGAAATTGAAAAGCGCGGCATCCGCGACAGGATCCACCTGAAAAAGGGCGTCATCGGCTCCGAGCGCTGGAGCGCCAAGATGCGGGAGCAGATTTCCTCCTCCCTGGGCATCGAGCTGTATGATATCTATGGCCTCACGGAAATCTACGGCCCCGGCATCGGAATCAACTGCTCCTATAACACAGGCATGCACTACTGGGATGATTATCTCTATATCGAGATCATCGA
>CADBLV010000319.1 GCA_902795555.1 uncultured Eubacteriales bacterium
CACCTTCCAGTCCGCGTATTCCCCGATCATCGGGGCCAGCTGGCGCAGGCCGATTCGCCCCGGGCCCAGAAGCGGCCCGTAGCTTGTCCCGTCGTCGGTGAAGCGCAGCACCTCCAGCTCATTCACCGCGAAGCGAACCTCCGCCCCGCGCTTCAGCAACGACAGCCGATAGTCCTCCGTCGCGTCCGCCGCGTCCGGAATCGGATCGGCGCCCTGGGCGGTAAGGTAAAAACCGTAGCTCTTGCGCAGATTGACGGTATGGAAACTGCGTTCGTCCTTTTCCTTCCGCCGGAAAAAGGACAGATGAAAGGCATTGATGTCCCCATGATGATATTGGATATATTCCCCGGTGCGCTTTTGCAGACCCGGATCAAACAGATCCTCCCCGTTTCGCCCCGCCGCCGCGAAGAACAGCATGGCCAGGCCCGGTTCCCGAATGGGCCGGAAAGAAATCTCCATCAGGAAATCCGCCGGAAACATTTCCCCGCACCACAGCACATAATTCGCTTTCTGCCCCAGCTGTGCGCTTTCCGCGTTCTCCAGACGCAGCTTCCCCTCCGGGAACGCGATCTTCACCCTGCCTTCCGTCACGAATCTCCACAGATCTGCTTCTCCCGCCAGCGGGTTTTCCCAGATCAGCCTTCCCGCCGCTTTTTCCGCCTCATACATCCGCTTGTACCTCCCCTTTTGTTTAATGATCATTCATTCCGATTTTTCCGGCGCTTCCCGATAATTGTCGGGTTCGTCCCCGGTTTTTTCGGTGCTCTCCCGACGATTTTCTGTTTTCGATGAATTCCGCTGACGATGTTTTGTGTCTCTCATTTGATTTCTCCCCGCTTCCCCGTTTTCCCTGCTATTTTTCCTTCCCGGTGTTCTTGTTATTTTCCTGTTTTTTTGGTACGATACACCCGGACGATCAATCAGGAAGAGGTGAGACCCATGAGTGAACAAGGCGCTTCCTCCACAGGCCGGCGCTTCGGCTGTCCGGGCTGCGGCGGCGGTCTCCGGTATGACATTGCTTCCGGGCAGATGATCTGCGATCACTGCGGTCATCTGACGGATCTGTCCCGGGTGGAAGAGATCATTCCCCGGGAGAATCCGGATGTCATGGACGTGACAGAATTCCACTGCCCCCAGTGTGGCGCGGTGGTGTATTCCACTGATACGTCGGTCACCGGTTTCTGCAGCTTTTGCGGAAGCGACGTGATCCTGACATCAAAGCTGGGGCGCACGCGGCGGCCCGCGGCCATCGTGCCCTTCTCCGTAACCCGGGAAGCCTGCGAAGCAGCCTATCGGGAACATCTGAGCCATTATCATCTGATGCCGGAGGAATTCAGAAGTGCGGAAACTATTTCCCATTTCCGTCCGGTCTATGTTCCCTTCTGGTCCTATCATGTGACCTCCAACGGCGCGGCGGAGCTGAAGGGAAACAAGTCCTACACCAGAGGCAATTATCACTACACGGAGGAATATGACCTGAGCATGCACGCGGACATCGATCAGCGGGGCATTCTCTACGATGCCTCCTCCGCCTTTGAGGATGAAACCGCCGCCATGCTGCAGCACACGGCCGATCGCACGGTTCCCTTCCATTCCGCCTATCTCAGCGGATTTTACGCCCAGTCGGCCGACGTGCCCGCCCAAACCTATGAGGACGAGGCTGCCGCCACCGCCGTGCGGATGTTCATGGATCAGGTGAAGGAAGAATATAACATGGATTCTGTCGAAATGGCCGGGGATATTCAGCATGCCTTCGGTCTTCCGGACGCGCGGTTTCAGGAAAGTCTCATCATGATGCCCGTATGGCTGCTGGCCCACCGACATGGGCAGCGGGTGGTATATACCGCCGTCAACGGCAGCACCGGCCAGGTGGTTTGCGATGTGCCTGTCAGCAACGGCAAGGTCATTGGCATCATTTTCGCCCTGGCAGCGGGACTTTTCGCGCTGCTCTGGACCTTCCTCACCCTGAAACCGGATCTGCTGATGTTGCTCTGCAGCGTCCTTCTCCTGCTCACCCAGGTGATGTTCAGCGGCGCGGCGACCGCCCTGAATGAGCGGCGCACCCGGGCCTGGGAGCCGGACTTCTCCGGAGAACGCCCCACCTTCGTCGGGCCGGCCCAGGCTCTGCTGAAGCGGAAAGGCGACACGATAGCCGCCAAATCCGTCACCTTTTCGAAAGTCAAAGGCTCCCTCTGGGGAATCCCCATCCTGGCTGCCGTCATTTTCGGCTTCGCCGTCTCGTTCATCAATGGCGGCTCCTCCTCTTCCCTGAAACGCCTGGCCTACACGATTCAGGCCGGCTCGGTTTCCCTGGCCACGCCTGCGATGCTGCTCATCCTCGCCGTCATGATCGGCTATTCAGCTTTCAAGGCG
>CADBLV010000320.1 GCA_902795555.1 uncultured Eubacteriales bacterium
CGAAGTTGGCGTGTTCACGGTCCATCTGGTTTACGATGAACATCCGGCCCAGACCGGCTTTGCCGGCGTTTTCCCAGGCCTTTTCGGAGCCGACGCTCAGGCCGTTCACAGCGCCGACCACGATCACCGCGGTCTCGATCACGCGCAGCGGCCCCATCTGCTCGCCGATGAAATCAAAATATCCGGGAACGTCGATCACATTGATCACTTTTCCCGCCCAGGGAATCGGAGCGTAGGAAGCGCTGATGGAAAAGCCGCGTTTCTTCTCCTCGGGGTCAAAGTCAGACACGGTGGAGCCGTCCTCCACCTTTCCCTGACGGTCGATCATTCCGGCAGCGAAGAGCATCGCCTCGGTCAGCGTGGTTTTACCTTCGCTGCCATGCCCCATGAGGGCAATATTGCGAATGTTCCCGGTTGCGAATTCAGCCATGTGTCATTCCTCCAATTTCTTTGTTTCAAACAACAATTCCCCCCGCCGTGAATTCGCGCGGCAGGCGAATCATATGCCAATCAAAGTGCAGTATACCATATTCCGGACGACTTGAAAAGGATTATTTCCGCGAAGGGGCAGGAAAATTTCCGATAAATTTTCGGCAAATTTCCGATTTCCGCGTCCTTTTCCGCTTTCAGATCAGATCTTCCCTTTCCAGCCAGCGGCGCATGGTTTCCACGGATTCGGGCGATCCGCTGGTTTCGAAGGTCACGCCGCCCGGTCCCTCCGGATTGAGCAGCTCCGCCCTGGCCAGCACCCGCCGCAGCTGTCTGGCGGTTCCTTCGTTCCCTTCGGTAATGGTGATATGCCCGGGCAGCATCTCCCGGATCATCCGTTTGAGAAAAACGTAATGGGTGCAGCCCAGAACAACAGCGTCGACCCGATCCAGATCCGGCCTTTGCAGCAGCTTTTCCGTAAGGTAGGCCCGGGCGCCGGCCGCGTCCTCCGCTTCCACCAGCTCCATCAGCCCGTCGCAGGGAACCTTTTCGGCATTCTCGCCGTATCGTTCCATCAGGCGCTCAAACTTTTCCTGTCTCAGGGTCAGAGGGGTGGCCATCACGAGGATCTTTCCCTTCCGGCGAAGCTCGGAGGCGGGCTTCAGCGCGGGCTCCATGGCGATCACGGGAATCTTCATTTCCGATCTCAGCACAGCCGCCGCGGCGCCGGTCGCCGTGTTGCAGGCGATCACCAGCGCCTTGATCCCGCTCTCCGTCAAATGCGAAACAGCCCGTCTCACGCACCCCAGCACCTCTTCCGTGGATTTGGTGCCGTAGGGGGCGTTGGCCAGATCGCCGTAGAACAGGAAACGCTCCTTCGGCAGAAGGCGAACCATCACCTGCAGCGTGCTGATCCCGCCCACGCCGCTGTCCAGCACGCCGATCGGCGCCTGTCTTTCGCTCATGCTTTTTCTCCTCCCCCCGCGCTCCGGCTGCTATCCCTTTGCAACGTCCTTCATCGGCCGCCTTTCGGACAGCACTTTTTGTATTGTATCAAATTCCCGTTTTTCTGTAAACCTTGCCAATCATTTCGGGATTATGGTATAATTCTGTTTCGGATGATCGTTCCGGCGGTTCGGCGCTCTGCCGTTTCGTCCGGTCCGGGATTAAATGTTACAGAGGAGGCCAGTGAATCCCGTGCGGAAGATAGTTTTCTGGTTGATGCTTGCGATTCTCTGCCTGTGCCTGGTGCAGGCCGGCGCTGAAACGACGGTCACCCTGGAGCCGGTGTCCGGCGCCGTCACGTTCAATGATAACTACATCGTCCTGGAGCCCGGAACGCTTTCCGAGCATCCCGAGCTGCTCTCCAGCATCGGGACGACGCAGGCTGAGGCCGAAGCCGACTGGGCGGCCCGGGGCGTGCTGGCGCAGGCCTGGACGGCCGACCGCGCAATCTGCGTGGAAATCACCGCCGTGCAGGATGAGGAAGCGAAACAGTATTTTGATGTCGAGCAGCAGTTTGCCCGCGTGAAGAAGGAATATCGCTCTCTGCATCTGAAAGATTCCCGCTTCAACAGCGAAACCTATGATGTAAAATCTGCCGACTGGAAGCAGCAGGCCACCGGGATCCATCTGCTGATTCTCAAATACAAGGCCCTGCGCGGCGGGGCGTATCGATGGGGATATGCCCGGAAAACCGTGCGAAACGGGTATACGGTCACCCTGGATTATCAGCTCCGGGTCGATCGCGCCCTGCGGGAAACAGACGCCCGGGCCCTGAATGTGATCGCCAACACGCTCACGTTTGATCAGCAGAGCGAAACG
>CADBLV010000321.1 GCA_902795555.1 uncultured Eubacteriales bacterium
CGTTTTCTGATGTGGTCATGAAGAAGGAGCAGGAAGAATGAGTGCTGTTTCGGATTTGGGGCTGATCACGGCCTCGCGCTGCTTTCTGTATGATGAACCCGGAACGCCCGATGCGTTCCGGGGCATCGGCCCCCAGACGGACGAAGTTTTTTCCGGCTGGGCTGTTCAGTTGCTGGAGGAAGGCCCCGAAAACTGGGCCCGAATCCGAACGCACTACGGCTATGAAGGCTGGATCCGCCGGGAAACCTTCCGCACGCTCAGCGCCGCACAGCTGAAGCAGCGGCAGGAGGATCGTTCTCTTTTCCGGGTGCGGGATTTCTGGACCGATCTTCACGCTGCCCCCTCCGTCAAAGGGGAGCTGCTTTCCACCCTGCCCCGCGGCAGCCTGGTGGAACGGCTCAGCGGGGAGCACGAAGGCTGGGTCGCGGTGAAAGCCGCCGACGGCACGGAAGGCTGGATCCCCGGCGAGGCCCTGGGCACCCGGAAGGATGACGATCTGTTTTTTCTCGAGGGAAACGGCGACCGGTCCTGGTTCCGCCGCCACGGGAAGGAAAAGATCGACAGCATGCCGGAAGAAGATGTCCGCGCGGAAGTGGCGCGCGCCGCGCTTTCCTGGCTGAATGTGCCCTATCGCTGGGGCGGCAAGGCCGCGGACGGAATCGACTGCTCCGGCCTGGCCTTCATGTGCTGGATGGAAAGCGGCATCCTGATCTGGCGGGACGCGTCGATTCTGCCGGATTACCCCCTTCGGGAAATCAGCCGCGCCGATATGCGGAAAGGAGATCTGATTTTCTTCCCCGGTCATGTAGCGGTGTATCTGGGGGATGACGAATATATCCACGCCACCGCTTACAGGCATTCTCCACGCGTCACGATTAACAGCCTGAACCCCGCCAGCCCCCGTTATCGCGAGGATCTGGCCCACAGCATTCAGGCATTCGGCAGCCTGTTCGGATGAAAAAACACACGGGGTCTTCCCCCGTGTGTTACGGATTCGGGTTTACTTCATCTTTCGTTCATCCAAGCCGGGCTTTCCGCCCGGCTTCAGAGTTTTACTTCATCTTCCCTTCGGCCCATCCGGGCTTTCCGCCCTTTTTCAGGAAAGCTTTCATTCGCTTCTGCAGCGTGGTTCCCTCCGGCAGGTCGTCGGAGGGTTTTTGATGTCCCGGGAACACCCATCCGATGGCGCTCATGCTTTCCTCATTCACGCTGAGGATCCGGAATCTTTCCTGAAAAGCCAGAATCCGGGAGCCTTCCGGCAGCATCTCCCGCAGCGCCGGGGACAGCAGCCAGGAATCGCAGTACATCGGCGCGTCCTGCCATGCGGGATAAAATTCCGCCGCGAAGGCGCGGAAACGTTCCAGGGAATCGTCGATGTCCGCCGGAGCCAGGGAGCCGTCCGAGGGAATATGCAGATACACCCGTTTTCCCTCCGCGTGAGGAAACAGCTCAAACTCCAGTGACCCAAGCCGGAACAGCTCCATGGCCATCTGCCGGGGGAACCACCATCCGGCCTTGAAGCAGAATCGGCCGTAGGCCTTTTTCCCGTCGTGCAGATATCGCGTCGCAAAGCGCATCGTGTCGATCCATACGGATTCCGGAAGGCCCTTCTGCAGCCAGGCGGGCCACGCTTTCCGGACGATCCGGAGCTCCTCCCACAGCAGGCGGATGTGATCCGGATCCTCCCCGATCCGTTCTTCCAGTTCCTTTTCCGCTTCGGTCCATGTGCCTCGATTCAGAAGCCGGGTCGTGAGGGCGTCATCCGCGAAGGGATTGTCCTCCCGATCCCAGGCGGCAAAGCGCTCGCGGATTTCGCCGGGAAGATCAAGCGCCTCCGCCATCTCCTCTCCGCTCATCGGGGTGTGAAACAGCGTCCAGGATTCCGTGTGCAGCCTTCGCCGGAAGGGGAACAGAGCGGAATTATCTCTTGTGGGATACACCCGATTGGCCAGCAGCAGAACCCAGAATCCGCTTTCCGGTTCCACAATCAGGCTGGTGCCCGTAAATCCGGTATGCCCGAAGCAGTTGGACGGAACCCCGTCGCTGAAAAAGCAGTCCGGGGTGCCCGCAAGGTGAAAGCCAAGCCCCCTGTGCTGATCCATGCCCGGCGTGTAATTCCGGATGGCTTCGGCCAGGGTTTCCTTTCGCAGCAGGCCTTCCCCGCCTCGGGCCAGCATACCCGCGAAGCGGATGCCGTCCCGGAGGGACATAAAGATGCCCGCGTTTCCCGAAATGCCGCGCTGAAAGCGGGCGTTCTCGTCGTGCACGATCCCGATCCAGGGTTTCCCCGTGGCTTTGTCCACCTCCGTGGCCGCGCAGACCGCCTCCGCGGGAGGACAGTATCCGGTTTCGTCCAGGCCCAGAGGCCCGAACACCATTTTCCCGGCCAGCTCATCCAGCGGCGCTCCCAGACGCTTCTCCAGCATTTTGGCCAGCAGAATATAACCCATGCAGGAATAGATGGGCCGCACTCCGGGTTTTTCCGCCAGCGGATAATCAAGAATGCACTGAGCCGTGTCCGCCGGATCGGTCAGCCTGTCCTGCAGCCAGAAATCAGGCACGAATCCGCCCGTATGAGTCATCAGCTGAAACACGGTGATGTCCGCCTTGTCCGCGGGCGCTTCCGGGAAAAAGTCCTTCACGCGTTCCTGAAGGGACAGCTTTCCTTCTTCCATGGCCCGAAGGGCCACCATCGTGGTGCCGATCACCTTCGACAGGGAGGCCATATCCCATCGGGTGTGCTCGTCCACAGGCTGATCACCGGGTTCCGGCGCTTCTCCGATAAAGGCTTTGGCCAGCACATGATCTTTCACGCCGATGGCTGCCGCCGCCGCGGGAAAACAGCCTGCTTCCTTTCCTTCCGTCAGCTTCTTCTGCAGCCACGCGCTGTTCAGCATAAACCGTTCCTCCTCTGTGCTTCCGCGATCTCGCGGGCCATTTTGGCGGCGCCTTCCGCGGGGGTTCCCCGGGGAGGCACGATGGTCAGGCCGGGACATTTCTGATGAAGTTCTGCCTCAACCTTTTCCCGGATGAAGGGCATGTGGGAAAGGATGCTTCCGGTAAACACGATGAATCCTTCCGAAAGTCCGCTTCTTTTCCATCCGGTTTCCGCGATTTCCGCCAGATCCGCCGCAGCCCTGCAGGCGATGGCTTTCGCCGCTGGATCCCCGCGGTCCAGAGCCTCCGGCAGCAGGGAAGCCAGGGAGGCGACTTCCTTTTTCCCGGTTTCCGGAGCATACAGCCATGTCACCAGATCCCCGGTGGCTGAAAAGCCCATCTTTTCATACACCATGGAGGTCAGCACGGTGGCCGGGGAACGCCCGTCTGCCGCCCGTCCGACCTCGGCCAGGATATCCCGGCCGATCGCCCATCCGCTGCCCTCGTCACCGATCAGGTATCCGAGTCCGCCAATCTGGAATCGGTTGCCGTCCCTGTCCCGGCCGTAGCAGACCGATCCGGTCCCTGCAATCAGCATCATTCCCGGCCCGTCCACAGCGCCGGCCAGGGCGATTTCCTGGTCGCCGGCCAGTTGAACCGGCCCATGCCACCCGGCCTCCGCCAGGGCTTCTTCCATCAGAGGCCGCACGCCCCGGTTGGTGATGCCGGCCACGCCGATCACCAGACTGCCGATCTCCTTCTCTCCGCCGAACTGTTCCTTCATATAAGATATACCCCGGCGCACGGTTTCCCGAACCAGGCTCGCCTGGGCGCCGTTGGGATTCAGAGGCCCGAACACCGCCGAAGCGACGGTCCTGCCTGTTTCGTCCTGCAGGCATACTTCCGTTTTGGTTCCTCCGCCGTCCCATCCGCAGTACAGCATGTGATTCCTCCTCAAACATAAGGGCAATTCGTCCGCCTGCTGTCTCCGGCAGTCGATCCTCTTCCGCCGGCCCCATACAGCATCCTATTTTTCCTCAAGCGCCAGGGCGATCCGTCCGCCCGCCGCTTCCAGCATCCGGTCCGCTTCCGCCGGCCCCACCTGCTTCTTCAGCATGACGATGGCGGTTTTGCAGGAAAACCCGCACTGCTTCAGGGCTTCTTCCGCTTCGGCTTCCTCAACGCCCGCCGCGGTGCGGACAATCCGGATGGCCCGGTTCACCAGCTTATGGTTCGTGGCCTGCACATCCACCATCAGGTTGCCGTACACCTTTCCCAGCTTCACCATCAGGCACGTGGACAGCATATTCAGCACCAGCTTCTGACAGGTGCCGCTCTTCATCCGGGAAGATCCCGTAATCACTTCCGGTCCCGGAAGCGGTGCCATGGTGACGTCGGCATGCCTGGACATTTCGCTGTCCTTACAGCACGTAATAGCCATCACCGGGGCGCCCAGGGACCGGGCATAGTCCATCGCGCCCAGAACATAGGGCGTCCGCCCGCTGGCAGC
>CADBLV010000322.1 GCA_902795555.1 uncultured Eubacteriales bacterium
CGGGCCCCTGCACTGTAGTGCAGACCAAGACCAAGGAATCCGACGGATACGAAGCGGTTCAGGTGGGCTTCGGCGAGCTGACCGAAAATCGCGCGAAGAAGCTGCTGACCAAGCCGGAACTGGGACATTTCAAAAAAGCCGGCGTGGACGCGAAGCGGACCCTGCGGGAGTTCCGGTTTGATGACTGCAGCGGATACAAAGTAGGCGACGTACTGAAATGTGATCAGTTCGCCAGCGGCGATAAGATCGACATAACCGGTACCAGCAAGGGCCACGGATACACCGGCGCCATCCAGCGCTGGAATCAGCACACCGGCCCCATGGCGCACGGCTCCAAGTATCACAGGGGCGTGGGTTCCCTGAGCGCTAACTCTGACCCCAGCCGCGTGTTCAAAAACAAGCATATGGCCGGTCAGTACGGCGTGGAGCGCGTGACGGTGCAGAATCTGGAAGTCGTTCAGGTGGACGCGGAGCGGAACCTGCTGCTGGTGAAGGGCGCTGTGCCCGGCCCCAACGAAGGCCTGCTGCTGATCCGTGACACCGTGAAGGCGTAACCCGGAAGGAAGGAGTAAGAACAATGGCTAAGACTGCTCTTTATAATATGGAAGGAGCAACCATCGGCGAGGTGGAGCTGAGCGACGAACTCTTTGCCGCTCCCATCAACGAAGCCGCGATGCATCTGGTTGTTCGTTCCTACCTGGCGGCCCAGAGACAGGGCACCCAGAGCGCGCTGACCCGCGGCCAGGTTCGCGGCGGCGGCCGGAAGATCTATCGCCAGAAGGGGACCGGCAATGCCCGGCACCATGGCAACCGCGCACCTCAGTTCAAGCACGGCGGCGTGGTGTTCGCCCCCAAGCCCCGGGACTATGTGATCTATGTAAATAAGAAGGTTCGCCGGCTGGCGTTCCGCAGCGCGCTGACTTCCAAGCTGAACGAGGGCGGCATCATCGTGGTGGACGCCCTGAACCTGAAGGAAGCCAAGACGAAGCTGATGGCGCAGGCGCTGAAGGCTCTGAAGGCCGAAAAGAAGGCGCTGATCGTACTGCCGGAGCGGGATGAAACCGTGGTTCGCGCCACGGCGAATCTGCCCGAAGCGACCACCACGTATGTCAACACCCTGAATGTGTATGACATCCTGAATGCGGACAAGGTGATCCTGACCAAGGCCGCCAAGGAATGCGTCGAGGAGGTGTATGCCTGATGAAGAACGCTTACGATATTATCAAGCGCCCCATCCTCACCGAAAAGGCGTATGAGGGTTTTGCTGACAAGCGGTATATCTTCGAAGTGGACATTCATGCCAACAAGGCCGAAATCAAGCAGGCGGTGGAAACCGTTTTCGCGGATGACGGCGTGAAGGTAGCGAAGGTGAATACCCTGCGGACGCTGGGCAAGATGAAGCGGCAGGGTCGGACTCAGGGCCGGACGCCTGAGACCAAGAAGGCCTATGTGACCCTGAAGAAGGACTCCAAGCCCATCAAGTTCTTCGAAGGCATGGCCTAATTTAGCAGGGAGGAGACGAAAACATGGCTATTCGCGTTTACAAGCCGACTTCGCCCGCCCGGCGGTTTATGTCGGTTCTGACCTATGAGGAAATCACCAAGAAAAAGCCCGAGAAGAGCCTGACCGAGTATCTGAAGAAGAATGCCGGCCGGAACAATCAGGGCAAGATCACCGTCCGTCATCAGGGCGGCGGCAACAAAATCAAGTACCGGATCATCGACTTCAAGCGGGACAAGGTTGACATTCCCGCCAAGGTGAACGCCATCGAGTACGATCCGAACCGCAGCGCTTTCATCGCCCTGCTGTTCTACGGCGACGGCGAGAAGCGGTACATCCTGGCCCCCCTGGGACTGAAGGTCGGGGACACCGTGATCAGCAGCGAGAACGCCGACATTAAGCCCGGCAATGCGCTGCCCATCAGCAATATCCCCGTTGGTACCCTGATCCACAACCTGGAGATCAAGCCCGGCCGCGGCGGCCAGCTGGTTCGCAGCGCCGGTATGAGCGCTCAGCTGATGGCCAAGGAAAATGGCTACGCGCAGGTCCGCCTTCCCAGCGGCGAAATGCGGAAGCTGCCCCTGAACGCCAAGGCGACCATCGGCACGGTGGGGAACTCCGATCACGAGAACGTCCGTCTGGGCAAGGCCGGCCGGGTGCGCCACATGGGCGTGCGGCCCACCGTCCGCGGCGTGGTCATGAACCCCAATGATCATCCCCATGGCGGCGGCGAAGGCAAGAGCCCCGTGGGTATGCCCGCTCCTGTGACTCCGTGGGGCAAGCCCGCCCTGGGTTACAAGACCCGGAAGCATAAGAAGTATTCCAACAAGATGATCGTCAAGCGCGCCGGCAACAAGTAAGCGGAAGGAGGCTGTGAAGAAAATATGAGCCGTTCCATTAAGAAGGGCCCCTTTGTAGAGGCCGCGCTGATGAAGCGCATTCAGGATATGAATCAATCCGGAAAAAAGACGGTTGTGAAGACCTGGAGCCGGTCCAGCACCATCTTCCCGGACTTTGTCGGACACACTGTGGCCGTGCATGACGGACGGAAGCATGTTCCGGTCTATGTGACGGAAGACATGGTGGGTCACAAGCTGGGCGAGTTCGCCCCCACCCGCACCTTCCGCGGCCACGCCGGCGACAAGGGAACCAATCGGAAATAAGGAGAGGAGTTGAAACAACATGGCGACCCGTAGCAAGGAAAAAGCGGCAGCCCGCAAAGCCAACGCGGACAAGCGGCCGCAGGCGCATGCCAGGTACGTTCGCATCTCTCCCCGGAAGGTTCAGATCGTCATTGATCTGATCCGCGGCAAGAACGTGGACGAAGCGCTGGCCATTCTGCAGTATACCCCCAAGGCTGCCAGCCCCGTAGTGATGAAGCTGCTCAACAGCGCCATCGCCAACGCGGTGAACAACCAGGAGTTGAACCGCCAGAACCTTTACGTCGCAGAGGTGTACGCCAATCCCGGCCCCACCCTGAAACGGTACGTTGCCCGCAGCCGCGGCAGCGCGTCTCCCATGCTCAAGCGCACCAGCCATATCAGCGTGGTGCTTGACCAGAAGTAAGGC
>CADBLV010000323.1 GCA_902795555.1 uncultured Eubacteriales bacterium
CTTCCCGTGTATAATAAGTATACTGCGTTTTCTTCACAAAGTCATCCACCGAAAGCGGGCTTGAAAACTTCGCCGTTCCCTGGGTGGGCAGAGTATGATTGGGTCCCGCCAGATAATCCCCCAGCGCCTCCGGACAGTTTCGTCCCAGGAAGATAGAGCCGGCGTGCCGGATGCCGTCCAGATAATCAAACGGCTGATCCACGCACAGTTCCAGATGTTCCGGTGCAATCTCGTTGGCAATCTCAATGGCCCTGCGCAGATCCCCCGCCACGATGATTTTCCCGTTCTGATCGATGGATGTCCGGGCAATTTCGCTCCGCTCCAGCAAAGGAATCTGCTTTTCCAGCTCCGCGCTGACCTTCTCCGCCAGCCCCGCGTCATCCGTCACCAGCACGGCGCTGGCCACTTTGTCGTGCTCCGCCTGGCTCAGCAGATCCGCCGCCAGATGGGCCGGGTTGGATTTCCCGTCCGCCACAATCAGAATCTCGCTGGGGCCGGCGATCATGTCGATGGATACCACGCCGTAAACCTGGCGTTTGGCCTCCGCCACATAGGCGTTTCCGGGGCCCACAATCTTGTCCGCTTTGGGCACGGAAGCGGTTCCGTACGCCAGGGCGGCGATAGCCTGGGCGCCGCCGCATTTCACAATCAGGTCCGCGCCGGCCACCTTTGCCGCCGCCAGAATCGCGGGATTGATCCGTCCGTCCTTTCCGGGCGGCGTCGTGACGATCACTTCTTTCACGCCGGCGATCTTCGCCGGAATCACGTCCATCAGCACCGTGGACGGATAGGCAGCCGTGCCCCCCGGAACGTAAACCCCCGCCACGTCCACCGGGATCACCTTCTGCCCCATCACGATGCCGTCCTCGTCGTTCAGGATGAAGGAATTGCGAACCTGCCGGCTGTGAAACTTCCGGATGTTGGCCGCCGCTCTTTCCAGGATGCGCAGAAAATCAGCGTCGACTTTGGAGAGGGCTTCTTCCATCTCCTCCTTCGTCACGGTGAGATCCGTCAGCTCCGCGCCGTCAAACCGTTTCGTGTATTCCCGCAGCGCGTCGTCTCCCCGCTCCCGGACATTCCGGATGATCTCCGAAACCTTTTCCTCCACGTTGGCCGTGGGCATGCTTCGCGCGAAAACCTCGCTGTTCGGAACCTCCCCGTATGTCATGATCCGAATCATGCCTGCATTCCTCCTTCTTCCAGTGCTTTGATCAGCCGCTCGATGGCGGCGGTCTTGAATTTGAACCCGGACTTGTTCGCAATCAGCCGAGCCGAGATCGGCACGATGGTTTCGATCACGGACAGATGGTTTTCCCGAAGGGTGGTCCCGGTCTCGACAATGTCCACAATCACGTCGGACAGCCCCAGAATCGGCGCGATCTCGATCGATCCGTTCAGATGGATGATATCGATGTCCCGTCCCATGGCCGTATAGTAATCCTTGGCAATCCGTCCGAACTTGGTGGCCACGCGCAGCGTCCGGTTCGGCTGATCCCGGAATCCTTCCGGCGCGGCCACGGCCATCCGGCATTTCCCAACGCCCAGATCCAGCAGTTCATACACATCCGGCCGATACTCCAGCAGGATATCCTTCCCAGCCACGCCGATGTCCGCCGCGCCGCGCTCCACATAAATCGCCACGTCGGAAGGCTTCACCCAGAAGTATCGCACACCGGCGGCCTCGTTGTCAAAGATCAGTTTCCGGCTGTTCTCCATCAGGGCCGGACACTCAAATCCCGCCCGGGCAAACATACCGTATACTTTTTCGCCCAGTCTTCCCTTGGGCAGCGCGATATTAAGCATCCGTCCCGTCCTCCTTGCTCAGCCGCTCCATCATGTCCAGAAACACGGCAAATCCGATGGCCCGGTCCCGGCGTCCCATCCGTCTCATCAGCGGCTCATATTCCCCGCCGCTCAGAACGCTCCCGGGAATGCCGCTGATAAAGCCCTTGAAAGCAATGCCGTTGTAATACTTCAGATCGCCAGTGGCGGAAAAGTCAATCTGAACCCGGTTTTCCATCTCCGTCCCCGTGAACACCGTCAGCGCCTGTCCCAGCTCCGTCGCAAAAGCGCCCACGCCGTTTTCCGCCGCCAGCTGACGAATGGTCGGCATCACGGTCCTCGGCGTCCCGTACAGGCTCAGCAGTTGCCGCATCGGCTTTTCCGCCCCTTCCGCCAGCCCGCATTCCGCGCAGATCCGGCTGATCCCGTGCAGATTCTTTTCCCCCGCGCAGGCCAGAAGGCGGGCTTTCACGCCGGGATCCGGCGAAATCGCATCCGCGAAAGCCTCCAGAATCCCCAGATGGCTCACCTCCAGCACAAAATCCTCCGCGCACAGCTTCAGGCTCTCGGCCGCCAGCTTCAGCACCTGGGCGATGTCGCTCTCCTTCAGGTCTCCGGTGCATTCCAGCCCGACCTGCGTCTGCTCCCGAAAGCCGTCCGCCGCCCGGGAAACCCGGTAGACGTTTTCGTGATAATACAGTCTCCGAACCTCCCCGGGCGTATCCTTGCTGTTTTTGACAATGGACAGCGTCACGTCCGGCTTCAGGGCCATCAGCCGCCCATTAGTGTCCGTAAAGGTGATCACGCCCTCGGAAAACAGGTAATCCCGATTCCGGCTGTACAGGTCATATTCCTCAAATTTGCTCATCCGATACCGTTCGTATCCATATTTACTGTACAGACCCCGCAGGCGAAACCCGATCGCTTCCCGGGCGTCCATAATCCGATCGTCTACAATCATCCGTGCTCGTCTCCTTTCCTGTGCGGCCTTCCCACGCTCTTCCGCCGCCGGTTTTCGTCGCCGCCTTCCGCGCCGCGCTCCGGCCACCGGCCGATTCTTTATCATGATAAAGCATTGCAGTGATAAAGTCAACCCCCCCTCGGCCTACAAATTGTGGTATATTCGACTCCGGATCACAATTGTCCTTTTCTTTTCCTGTTTTTTCGTTACAAGGTCATTACAATTCTGCTAATCCCCTTTTCAAACGCGCCCCGGACAGGTATAATCTTCCTATCCCATCATAAACGATGAAACAGGGAGGTGTTCCCATGAAAAAACGCGTTGTGTTTCTTCTTCTGGTTCTGGTGATGGTGGCCGTCGTCGGTGTGGCCTCCGCCGCCACCTACTACCATGTCAACACCAGCTGGCTCAAGTTGCGCGATGATCCCTCGACTTCGGGCACCGTGCTCGACAGCTATCGGGAGGATTTTGCGGCGACCATTGTCCGAAAGGTGAACGGGACCTGGTCCCTCATCAAGTTTACCAACGGCAGGCAGGGCTATGCCATGACTTCCTATCTGACGCCGACTAAAAAGGCCTACACCGCCTGGGTCACAGCAGACAAGACCTATATGCGCACAGGGCCGTCCACGACCTTCGACTCAACCTACACGCTGAACAAAGGCTCGAAGGTCACCGTGCTTTCCCACGGCAGGTCTTTTGACTATGTCAGGAGCGGCAGCGCCTATGGCTATGTTCGAAACAACTATCTGAGCACAAAGTCCGTCAAGAGCGACGGCAGCGCCACAGCTCCCCAGCCCGTAACGAAGAAGGGCTCCAAAACCCTTTCGGGAACCGTATATGTAACCAGCCCCAATCACGGCTATGTGAATGTGCACAACGGTCCCGGCATGGGCTATGCGAACGCCTATACGGTTAAGTACGGGGTGGCCGTTCAGGTTGTGGCCAAGGTGGATGATTCCTGGTATAAGATTTCTCGGAATGGAACCGAAGGCTTTATTCTCGGAAAATTCTTGACCTCCTCCCGCCCCGCCGATGCTCCGGATGAAACAGCCCAGGCTGATTCCTCCGATGAATCTGAATCGGTTTCCTCCGCCCCCGCGACATCCTATCCCTTCACCGGCACCATCACCTGCGCCGCTGGAGAAAAGGTCAACCTGCGCGGCGGCCCCGGCACAGGCCATGCTCATCGGGCCCGTCTGGATCCCGGCACAGAGGTAACCGTCGTCGGTTCCAGCGGCGACTGGTATAAGGTCACCATCAACGGCACCGAAGGCTACATAATGAAGAAATTCATCCGCTGACAGAAAGCCCGCCGGGCCCGTCTGTTTCGGGTCGGCGGATTAAAGCGGATTATTTCCGGGGGGAAATAGGCGTGCGGAACGGCAGAAAATCAGATGCGGTAGGAATCTTTCTCGGCGCGCTGCTGACAGTTGTGTTCGCGGTGGGATGGATCTGTCAGAAAAAGCCGGACGCCTTTCTCTCTCCGCGCCGCTATGATTATGCGCTGGAAGCCTTTTGCGCCTTTTGTCGAAACTGGTTCCTTCCCGCCGGAATCATCGGCATTCCGTTGCTGCTCATTTCCCTGCTGATCTCCCTTCGCAGGGAGCGCAGGAATCGTTGAATCTCCCTTGACTTTTCTCCGAATTCCCTTATAATGCAAGCGTCAGAACAGTGACGCCGTACGGATCAGGCGCGCCGTCCGCGCCTGATTCTGTCCGTTCGCGGAAAAGGAGGGAGCCATCATGGCATTGCTGACCTGTAAAAATCTGACCCTGGGCTATGAAGGCCAGCCCGTTCTGTCTGATGTCAATTTTGAAGTTCATTCCGGGGATTATCTGTGTGTCGTGGGCGAAAACGGCTCCGGAAAAAGTACCCTGATGAAAACAATCCTCGGCCTGCATAAGCCTCTGTCCGGCTCCATCGTCTTCGATGACGGCCTGAAGAGCAATGAAATCGGCTATCTTCCGCAGCAAACCGCCGTCCAGCGGGATTTCCCCGCCACGGTGCAGGAAATCGTCCTCTCCGGATGCCAGGGCCGTCTGGGGCGCCGTCCTTTCTATGGGAAGGAAGAAAAGAAGCTCGCTTTGGAAAATTTAAAGCGCATGAACCTGGAAAGCGCCGCTTCCCGGTGCTATAGGGAGTTGTCCGGCGGTCAGCAGCAGCGGGTGCTCCTGGCGCGGGCTCTGTGCGCGACACGCAAGATGCTGGTCCTGGATGAACCCGTCTCCGGCCTGGATCCGAAAGTGACCGCCGAAATGTATGCCCTGATCCGCCGTCTGAATCGGGAGGACGGCGTCACGATCATGATGATTTCCCATGATGTTTCCATCGCCGTTTCCGAAGCCACCCATGTGCTCCACGCGGGAGAACAGGTTTTCTTCGGAACCCGGGAAGACTATCTCCGTTCTGCGCTGGCCCGGCGCTTCCTGATTTCGGAAGGAGGCGAAACAGTATGATGGACACCCTGGCCCAGGCTTTTCAGTTTCCCTTTGTCCGCTATGCGGTGATCGTGGGCGTGCTCATTGCGCTGTGCGCCTCTCTTCTGGGCGTCACCCTGGTGCTCAAGCGTTTTTCCTTCATCGGGGATGGCCTGTCCCATGTTGCCTTCGGCGCCATGGCCATCGCCGGCATTCTGCATCTGACGAATCGGATGCTCCTCGTGATGCCGATCACCGTGCTCAGCGCGGTCTTGCTGCTCCGCGCAGGAAAGCACACGAAAATCAAAGGGGATGCCGCCATTGCCATGATCTCCGTGGGCGCCATGGCCCTGGGTTATCTCTTCATGAATCTGTTCAACACCTCCGCCAATCTGACCGGAGATGTCTGTTCAACCCTGTTTGGTTCCGCCTCAATCCTGACCCTCACCCAGGCGGAACTCTGGCTCTGCGTCTCCCTGTCCACAGTGGTGATTGTCATCTTCATCCTGTTTTACAATCGGATTTTCGCCGTCACCTTCGATGAAGATTTTGCCCGTGCAACCGGGACCCGCGTGGAAGCCTGTAATCTGCTGATCGCCATCGTCGTGGCCGTCATCATCGTCCTGGCCATGAATCTGGTCGGCTCCCTGCTGATCTCCGCGCTGATCATCTTCCCGGCCATGTCCGCCATGCAGGTCTATCGAAGCTTCCGTTCCGTCACGATCTGCTCCGCCGCGGTGTCCGTCTGCTGTGCCCTCCTGGGTATGCTGGTTTCCATTGTGGCCTCCACGCCCGTGGGCAGCACGATCGTTGCGGCCGATATTCTGGCCTTCCTGATCTTCAGCGCTGTCGGGCGCCTTCGAAAGTCCTGATTTCCTGAACGCGCCCTCAAAGGCGTCAGACCGCGCCGGGTTCCAGAACACACCGTCAAAGGTGTCAAGACTGCACCGGGTTCCAGAACACACCGTCAAAGGCGTCGCGCCGATTTCCCGAATGTAACGGACGGCAGAGATTTCTCCTCTGCCGTCCATTTTTGATTGTCTCTTCGCGGCCTGCCGCCCTCCGGCAGCATCCCGGGGTTTCCTGTGCTTTTCCGCGGGTGGTCTGAATATTCCCGGCCGCTCAGCCTGCCGGCTGCTTCTCCCGCAGCCGATGAAAAACCCCGCCCCCTCAACCGGCCAGCTGCCGCTCCCGCAGTCGATAATTATACTGAGAATCCAGGCACATCCAGATCTCCGCGTCTTCAAAGCTCTGAAAGTCCGGAATCCGGTTCGGCGGCATTAATCCCACCCCTTCATAAGCCATCTGTACATATTGCCAGGGCCGCAGCGCCGGCCGTTCCTCTTCGTCGCTCCGGTTCGAAGCAAACAGCAGGGCAGAGTTGATCGCCGCGATGGTGTTCTCGCTCAGTCTCTTTCCGTTCGTTTTCATCCCGTTCATTTTTCCGTTCTCCTTTCGATCTCTCCGGCCTCCTGCAACGCCTGCAGCTGTTCCGCTGTCGGAATCTGGTTTTCATCCAGCTTTCCGATCACCTTTCCCACGCATCGCACATCCTGATTCTCCGTAAAGGTCATCATCGGATAGTCCGGATTGTGGGATTTCAGGCCTTCCGGCCTGTATTCCTTGATAAACCCTTCCCCGTCCACGACGAAGATCCCGATCTCTCCGGGCCGGATCTCCTCCGTGTGCTTCACCAGCACCAGATCCCCGTCGAAGAAAGTAGGTTCCATACTCCTGCCGCTGACGGCGATCACTTCGTCCGCCTGTTCGGTTTCTGCGTCCCGAATCAGAAGCATCTCCTCGCCCCGGGCCTCGTCCAGCATGAAACCCACGCCCGCGGCAGCAGCCAGCTCGCTCATAAACACCGGAATCACCTCCGGCAGCTCCGCCTGCGTCTCCCGTGCCGCCCTGCCCGGTTTCCGTCTTGGCTTCTTCGCCGGGTTCATCTCCGGATTCGCCTCGGCAGAATTCCATGTCGTCATCACCATCGGGTTCATCCCCGGATGACCTTCCGCCTTCGCCGCGGCCGCCGGCCCCCGCTCCTGTTCCCGCTGAGCAGCCCGTTTTTCCGCCAGGGCTTCCATCTGCCATTCGATCACCTGCCGGTCCCCTTCCTCAAGGGCAAAGTATTTCTCCAACACGCGGTTTTCGATGCCGCTCCGGCTTTCCTTCAGGCCAAAGAAGGTATTCAGGGAAATCCGCAGCGCCCGGCACAGCAGTGGTATCATATTCAGATCCGGCCTCGCGTGGCCCGTTTCCCATCCCGCCACCGTATTCCGACTGATCCCGAGGATGGCGGCCAGCTGTTCCTGATTCAGGTCCATCGCCTTTCGCCGACGCCGGATCACCTCCGCAAAACGCCCTTCCGCCATCTGCTCACCTCCTGTTGACAGGAACAGTATACGTCCGTTTGTTTCGTTTGTCAACATTTTTTAATGTTTTTGTTTCAATTTTTAACTTTCACAGTGCAAATCCTTCTTCTGTTTCGGATTTTTCATCATTCTTTCATTAATTTGTGATAAATATTTGATATAATCATCATGATTTCACGGAAGGAAATCCGCGTTTACCGCGTTTCATTTTTGGATTTGAAGATTTGTCGATTCCGTTCCCCGTCTTCGTCGATTTCCGTTTTTCGGAAGGAGGATTGCCCCATGAAAAAAAGATTCGCGCTGTTGCTGGCCGTGCTGCTGCTCTTTGTCGTCTCCGCCGCCCAGGCCCAGGAGGTCAGCTGCAAGGCCGGGCGCTTTTCACTGACGCTGCCCGATTCCTTTTCCGCCATTTCGCCCCTGCCCCAGGATCAGGATCTGGTTTTCGGCTGGCAGGGAGACGGAATCTCCCTGCTCGGCTATGCCACACAGATGGGAAAAAAGGTGCAGTTCAACGATTTGTTTCAGATCCTGACCGGGAATGAAACCGAGTCCGGAATGCTGACCATTCGAAAGCAGGACATGCTCTATGCGCAGGGAAATGACGAAAACGGAGCCTACACGCTGTATTGCTGGCTGAACAGCGGCGTTCGGGTAGAGCTGTATTTCTATTACAGCGCGGGAAATCCGGACAGTGATCGTGTCATCAAAAACATCATTCACTCCCTCAGCCTGAAGTAATCAGTCCTGATCGGATATGACTGCCCCAATCAAAAGCGGAGAGCTTGATCGCTCTCCGCTTTTGATTATTTTTTCTGCCTTTCGTCTGCCGGCCGTTCACCGGCGTTTGTTCCGCTTTTGCCGGCCGTTCGCCGGCTCTTGTTCCGTTTTGCCAGCCGTTCGCCCGCCTTTTGTTGCGTTTTTCGTCCCGCGTTGATTCGTTTGCACCGATTGCCCCGGCTTATTTTCCGGGATACACGATCAGCGATTCCACGTCATATCCGGCCAGCTTTTTGCGTCCTTCCAGGCCCGCCAGTTCCATCACAAAGATGATCTTGACAACCTTGCCGCCGAGGCGCTCAATCAGATTCACCGCGGCCTTCGCCGATCCGCCCGTGGCGATCAGGTCGTCCACCAGCACGACGCGCTGGCCCGGCTTGACGGCGTCCTTATGGATTTCGATCTCCGCCTGACCGTATTCCAGGTCATATTTCTCGCTGATGGTTTCCCGGGGCAGCTTTCCTTTTTTCCGAACCAACACAAAGCCCTTATGCAGCCGGTCGGCAATCGGGGTTCCGAAGATGAATCCCCGGGATTCCGGCCCGGCCACCAGGTCAAAATCCACATCCTGAACCAGCGCGGACAGCTGATCAATCGCCAGGTGCAGCCCATCTGCGTCCTGCAAAACCGAAGTGATATCCCGGAACAGAATCCCGGGCTCCGGGAAATCCGGAATTGTTGTCACATAATCTTCAAGCCTTTTTGCCATTGGTCATCCCTCCAATCCCGTCTTCATTATATCATTGCTTTGCTCCCTTCGCAATGGAAAACGGTTTTTTCTTTCTTTTCTTTTCGGGGTATGGTATACTGTTTCCGCTTTCAGATACACGCGGCAAAGCCGGCCCGATCTCATGTGCCCCGGGGAGGATCGCCTATGAAACTGCGAATCAGAATGATACTTTCATGCTGGGGAATCCTGCTGCTGTTGCCGTTTTCGTTTGCGTTTGCTTCCGGATCTTGGATCATGTTTCCGGATGATCGCCCTCCGGAGGACATCGGTTTTCTGGTGCAGGAGTACACAGGGACCGTAAATATCACCTTTCTCGGCGATTGCACGCTGGGCGGCGAAGAGAAAACGCGCACAAGTGCGGCCGGGTTTGTCCGCCGGATCGCAAAGGAGGGAAACGCCTGGCCCTTCCGGAACCTGCTGCGCCTGTCCGCCGCCGACGATCTGACCGTGGCCAATCTGGAAGGCGTCCTTTCCGATCGCCCTCTGAAGAAGGTCCGAAAAAAGTATAACTTCATCGGCTCCGCCGCCTATGCGGACATTCTTCGGGAAGGTTCCGTGGAATGTGTCACCCTGGCCAACAATCATGCTCATGATTATGACACCGCGGGCTATCAGGACACCAAAGCCGCCCTGGATGCCGCCGGGATCGCTTATTTCGGTTCGGATTGCCTGGCCCTCTGGCGAAACGAGGAGGGCCTGATGATCGGCTTCGTCGGTGTTTCGGGCTCCGTGTCCGGAAATCGGGCCGCGGTCTATCGGGACAGGGTTCAGACGCTTCGCGATCTCGGCTGCGCCGCCGTCGTCACGGTCATGCACGCCGGCACGGAGTACGATCCGATCCCCGATGCCTATCAGCATCAGATCGTAAACCAGGCGGTCAAAGCGGGCTGCGATCTGGTGGTGGGACATCATCCGCATATCGTCCAGGGCTTCAGCGTGGAAAGCGGAGTCCCCGTCGCCTGGAGCCTGGGAAACTGTGTCTTCGGCGGAAACACCCGGCCCCGGGATTTTGATGCCCTGGCCCTTCGGGCATATCTTCGGTTCGAGGAAGGAATCCTGCAGGAGATTGATCTTCGGTTCTTCCCCCTGTCGATTTCGGGAGACGAACGAGTGAATGATTATTCCCCGGTTTTTCTCTCCGGCGAAGACGCGGCGCGGGTGCTGAAAAAAATGGAAGAATTCACAGGCTTCTCCATAGGAGCATTTGACGAAAACGACGGCGCGCGGGTTTCTCTTCCCGCGCCGTGGTGAATAGAAAACACGCACAAAGTCCTCAGTTCCCCGAAAAAACCAGAAATCGATAAGAAGGAGCATGATCATGAGCCGCGTCAACATTCACTCCCGGGAAAAGCGTTTCCCGGTCGCCCCCGATCTCTACGGTCTGTTTTTCGAGGACATCAGCCACGCCGGAGACGGCGGACTGTATCCCGAAATGCTGCGAAATCGTTCCTTTGAGGATTCCCTCCTGCCCGAGGGCTGCGTCACTCATGACGGGGGAAAAACCTTCGTTTCCCCCACAGGGTGGATTGACGAGTTCAACAACGGCGAAGGCATGAATCAGTGGGTGAAAGACAATCAGATCGTGCCCACGCCCGTCCCGGCCTGGTATGCCGAAGGCGCGGAGATGGCGCTGGATTCCGCCCAAACGCTGAATGAAAAGCGCCGGGTCTCTCTCCGGGTGGATTTCCAGCCCGGCGGTTCGATTGAGAACATCGGATATCACGGCATTCCGCAGGACGCCGGAAAGGCTTATGATTTCTATCTGTTTGCCCTGTCGGATCAGCCCCTGAAGCTCACGGCCACCGTTGAAGAGAACGGGCAGATCCTTTCCTCCGCCGAAATCGAGGTCGTTCCGGGCGGCTGGAATCGATATGACGCGGTGCTGACCGCCTCCGCAAGCACAGGAAGCGCGGTGTTCCGTCTTCGCTGCGACAGGGCGGCGACTGTCCGCTTCGGCTTCATGTCCCTCATGCCCGCGGAAACCTTCCTGGGCCATGGCCTGCGAAAGGATCTGGCGGAAAAGCTCCGCGACATGCATCCCGCCTTCCTGCGCTTTCCCGGAGGCTGCATCGTGGAAGGCTTCACGATGGAAACCGTCTGGTATTTCCGAAACACCGTCGGCCCAGTCTGGGAGCGCCCGAGCCATTGGCTCCTCTGGCATTACAGAACCACCAACGGCCTCGGCTTTCATGAATATCTCCAACTCTGTGAGGATCTGAATCTTGCCCCGATGTATGTCTGCAACTGCGGAATGACCTGTCAGGGCCGGAATCCGCGATATTTCGATGAGGCGGAGCAGGCCGACATGCTCGTCGACATCTTCGCCGCTCTGGAATATGCCCTGGGCCCGGCGGATTCCGAATGGGGCGCTCTCCGCGCCCGCATGGGCCATCCCGCGCCCTTCCGCCTGGAATATCTGGAAATCGGAAATGAAAACGGCGGGCCGGAGTATGAGTGGCGCTTTGACCGGATTCGAGATGCCGTCCTCACGAAGTATCCGCATCTGACCATCGTCGCCAACGACCGCGGCCGGATCCGGAAGCTCACGACCGACCTCGCGGACGATCATTATTACAACATGCCGGAATTCTATGCCGAAAACATCTCCCGCTATGATGATTATGACAGAAAGGATGTGGATGTGTTCGTCGGCGAATTCGCCGTGAATCAGACCTATGAAGGTCAGCTCCGGGCCGCCGTTGGCGAGGCCATGTTCATGGTGGGCTTCGAGCGGAATCAGGACAAGGTTCGCCTTTCCTCCTATGCCCCCCTCTTTCAGCATGTCCATTACGGCTCCTGGTTCCCCAATCTGCTGATCTATGACAATCGCCGCAGCTTTGCCATTCCTTCCTATTATGTCTGGCGGCTCTTCGGCGAAAGCCGCGGAGCGCAGGTCGTTGCCATCGATGAACAGATCCCCCGGATTTTTTACGATCTGCACGGCCTGCCGGCGCTGTCCGGCAGCGACGGCGCGCGATATCGCCGCCCGCTCTGGAATGGGAATCCGGTCCTGCCCTCCCGGGGCATCATGGCCCGCCCGGAGGAAGGACCGGAGGGTGAAATCATTCTCCGCCGGGAATTGCCGACGGATCTCCCTCCCTTCCCCTTTGCTGTCTATCCGCTCCTCGCTCTGGGCAGCGATATGGAATGCCGTCAGGGAACCTTTGCCGTGGAGGCCTGGTTTGAGGAAGGGCAGGATCTGGCCCTCGGCATCCTGGTCGCCCCGAAGCCGCTCTCCTTCTATGATCGCACCAATCCGAATCCCTGCGATCCCTGGAGCATGCGCTTCCTGGAGGTGTCCCGCTGGATCCTGTCCGGCGGAAAATCCTGGGTCGCCCGGGGCAGCTTCCCGCCCCAGCCCATTTCCGAGGCCAGGGATGTTCATCTGATCCCCTGCGCTTACAACCGCCTGGAATACACCGTTTCCGGCCACAGCCTCTCCCTGTCGGTCAATGGCGAGCCCGTCGACACAGTGTCTCTCCCTTCCTATCCGGCCCTGGGCATGGTGGCCACGGACACGGAGAACACTGTCATTCTGAAAATCGTCAATTTCGGCGATGTTTCCGATCCGGTCGAAATCAATCTGGATTGTGATGTCGCTTCCGAGTATACCGTCGGCCTGCTCACAGGCAAAGCGGAGGATGAAAACAGCCTGGAAAACCCGGAACACGTTCATGATGTCCGTCTTTCGCTCTCAGGCGCCTCCCGCTCCTTCGCCTATGAAGCCCCGGCCCTGTCCGTCAGCGTCCTGACGCTGAAGAAACAGTAAGCCGGCTCTCTTTCATCCATAAAGCCCCGGCGCTGTCCGTCGGCGTCCTGACCCCCTCCCCTTCGAAACAGCGAAGCCCGGCAACCATGCCGGGCTTCCCTTGAGTAAATCAGCCGATCTGTCGCGGCCGCTCCGAAGCAGCCGAAACTTCTCCATCTTCTCAAAATCCGCTCCCGTCCTCCGTCCGGGAAACGCTGCGTTTTTTCAGAAGGTAATCCCTTCAAATCCCTGCCAGACATTCTTTCCGCTGTAGGTCATGGCCTTTGCTTTTCCCCGCAGCACCTTCAGCACGGAAAAGGCCATCGCTTCCTGCTCCATTTCCCCGGGATAAACCTGAATCGGGGCAATCCAGCCGCAGCGCTCCCGAATTCCTTCGGTGATGTCCGGAAAGCGCATCAGTCCGCCGGTCAGCAGGATGGCGTCAACCTTTCCGCAGAGCACAGCCGCCATGGCTCCGATGCTTTTGCAGATCTGATAAATCATCGTGTTCCACACGAGGATGGCCTTCCGGTCCCCTTCTTCGACCATCCGGTGCACCGTGTCCGAGTTGGAGGTGCCGAACAGGCTCACAAATCCACCGGACCGTGAGCACATTCGCCGCACTTCGTCGAGCGAATGCGTCTCCAGATAGTCAAGCAGGGCCAGCACGGGCACGCTGCCGATCCGGGTCGGCGCGAAGGGCCCGTCCCCGTCTGCGCCCATCGTCCCGTCCGTCATCCTGCCGTGGTCGTGGGCGCTCACGGTCACGCCGCCGTCAATATGCGCCACGATGAATCGGCAGTCCTCATATCGTTTCCCCATCGATTCCGCATGGGCTTCGGCCACGGCCTTGGGGTTCAGCACATGGGAATGGGGCGATCGGTAAAGCCCCCGGATCCCCGTCAGCCGGGCATAATCGTTGTATTCGTCGACGTTGGTCGGGTTCAGCGTGTAGGCAGGGCGATGATAGGCCTGCGCAAATTTCCATGCCAGCATCACGCCCAGCTTCGCGGCATGCTCGCTGCCGCCCACGGCCGCTTCCGTGTCGTCGTAAAGCTTCTGATCGATGATGGTCACGCCGCCGGGCTGAGTGCAGGCACTGCCGCCCCGTCCCACAAACACGTCCACTTCCGATGGATCCATTCCTTCCTCGGCCAGCATCTCCAGAATCACCTGATATCGGAAGGGCACCTGCCCGTTGACATGGGGAAACTGCAGCAAAACCGGTGCGTCGTGAAACTGACTTTTCTGAAACACTTCCCGCTCATTTTCAAACAGGCTGATTTTGGTCGAGGTAGATCCGGGATTGATAATCAGCATCTTATGGATGACCTGGTTCTCGTCTGCGCAGGTTCCGTTCAGTTCATTCTTCCCGTTCGCCTCGTCGTTACGGTTCGCCCCGTCCTTCCGTTTTTCCGCGTCGGTCATTTCAGCTTCCTCCTCCTCTGTGAGCAACCCCAGCCGGGATAACAGGGACGATTCTATCACATAAACCGAAAAATGTATACATCATCTCCTGTTCTTCTGGAAAAACCGTCCGATGGCTCCTTTGAACTGCCCTACCACACGCAAAAGGCAAAGCACGAAGCTTCAATCGTCAGATCCCCAGCACTCGTTTTTGGCGCTGCCGTCCCGATATGTTTCTTCGTAGGATTCCGGCTGTTC
>CADBLV010000324.1 GCA_902795555.1 uncultured Eubacteriales bacterium
AAGGGCAGAAGGCCAATCCTTCCAACTTCCTGCTGATGCACGCGATGGGCCCCAACGTGGCGGGCGTGATCGGATCCGCGATCGCGGCGGGCTTCCTGATCAGCATGTTCGGTGGTTAAGCAAAGAAAATGAAAAAGGAATGGACTGAAGTCCATTCCTTTTTTAGGTCTATCTTCTTCCGCGGACGAGATGCGACCGGCTGAAACAGTTCTCGCACAGGCGATAAGGCCAGTTCCACGGCAGCGTCCGCTTGCAGGCGGGGCAGGATTTTCGGGGCAGCTTCTGAGTGGAAAGAATATGAACGATCCCCTGGGAGATCAGATCCTTCCTCCGCTGGATTTCCTCCAGAATGGCCTGCGGATTTTCCAGGAAGAGGCGGGCGTAATTATAATACAGATCCCAGCGGCGATAGCTGGCTTCCAGCCCATCCAGCATCTGAATGGTACATTCCTCCGGAATCAGGATCCGCTCCTTTTCCTCCAGGGGATCCAGATGATTTCCCTCCGCCTCCGTGTGATACATCAGCTTCCAGCGGGAGAGGAGATCCGGATCCGTTTCATCAAAGGGGATGCACAGGAATTTGTAGAGCAGCCGCTTGTCGGTGTTTCTGGTTTCCATCATCGCGGCCAGGGCGGCCATCCGCTCCGTTGAAGCTTTGGAAAAACATCCTTTGTCCTGCATATTCATCCATTGATTGATGATTTCAGTCAGGGGCAGGGGGATTCCCAGCAGGCTTTCCGGAAAGCGGATGACGCCTTCCGTCAGCGGAAGCAGCGGCCGGGAGAGGGCCTGGGCGATCAGCGGTTTGAAACCGAAGGCATTCACATATCCGATGTCATAGATGCCGAAGCGTCCGGCCCGACCGGCGATCTGCTTGATTTCGGCATCCGTCAGCGTCCGGACGATATCACCGTCGTATTTTTCAGACTCCAGAAAAACGACACGCTCAATGGGGAGATTCATGCCCATGGCGATGGCGTCCGTGGAAACCACCACATCGGTTTCGCCCTTCATGAAACGGTCCGCCTGATTTCGCCGTACATCCGGGGGCAGGGCCCCGTAGATCAGGCTGACGCTGTATCCCCTGTTTTTCAGCTCCGCGGCGACCGCGTGAACCCGCGCTTTGGAAAAAACGATCAGGGCATCTCCCGCCCGGACGGAAGAGGGAAACTGAAAACCTTCTTTTTCGACCTCCAGGGGGGTCATGCGTTCATGCCGGATGACGGTCAGATCATCCCCGCATTCCCGGATGATCCGCGTGAGCAGCGCTTCCGCGTCCGGCGAAGCGCAGGCATGAATCTCTTCCGCCTGAAGCCCCAGGATCGCGGCGCTCCACGCACCGCCGCGATCACGGTCCGCGATCATCTGACACTCATCAATCACGGCGATATCGTACACCGTGTTCATGTCCGCCATCTCCACCGTGGAGGACTGGACACGGCTGAAAGGGACCTGAATCTGTTCTTCGCCCGTTACCAGGGTGCAGGGGATGTCATCCAGATTTAACGCTTCAAACTGCTCGGCCGCCAGGAGCCGAAGCGGTCCCAGATAGATCCCGTTTTGCGCCGCGTGCAGCCGCTGAATCCCTTCATACGTTTTTCCGGAGTTTGTCGGGCCGAGATGCAGATAAAAATGCCGCCGCATCTCCCGCGCCAGCGGATACAGATCGCGATAGTGTTCCGGAATGGCCTCCAGAAGCGCGACACGCAGCTTTCGCCGCTGCTCCTGTTCGGCGCTGACGCGTTTCTGCCGCGCTCTGATCGGCGGATTTTCACGCAACAGGGCTTCGATCCGTTCCTTCGGGAAACGCTTTCGCAGCGCGCTCTGGATTTTCAGCTTTTCTTCCTGGAACTGATTTTTGCACCGGGATGAGACGGTTTCCCCCGAAGGCGTCAGTACGGCGCGGCAGGAGAAAAGCACCGGATAAGCTTTCTCGAGCTCCCGGCGGATGATGATTCCGGGGGATTTGGGTTTCAGACAGAAATGGACGGCCGCGTTGGTCATTCCCTGGGAGAAAACGGACTGCATCAGGGAATCCACCAGGTCGGTTTCGTTGCCCTTTTCGGTATACAAACTCAGGAGGTTTCGCGTTTTCAGGCCTGTGACAACCTGTTTCTCCAGATCGTTCAGGATTCGATCCCGGTTTTGACGGAAGAAGACGCGAATCTCATGCTTTTCAAGCAAAGAAATAGCTTCTCTCGCGCTTTCCAGGGAGCGGTGACTCTGAGCCACAGAGCGAAGAAAGGGGAGGTTTACCTCCCTTCCGGCTGCCAGCTCCTGCTCGATCATCAGCGCCAGGCGCGCAAACCCCGCTTTTTCCTCGCCCCGCAGTTCCCCCTGATTCAGGCTTTGCCACTGCGGATCTTTTCGCTGCATCTGCCGCAGGGTGTTCTGAAAAGCGCTGCCGCTTAAATAGGCTTCCCGTTCTTCGGGAGACATGCTTCGCGTGATGACCTGTACCTTCTTCAGTGCTTTCTGATGAATCCAGGCTTCCCGCTCTTTTTGAACCAGACGGATGTAGATTTCTCTGACGCGGCCTTCCCGTTCCTCCTCTGTGAGCGACAGTTCACCTTTGCCATTTCGTGCCGGAGGGCTATTTTGCGGCCACTCCGCTTCGCGTTCGTGGGCAAAATATGTCTCGTCCAAGAAATCACCTCCAGACGGAACCCGGACTCTGCCGTTTACAGCGTGGCGGCCATGACCGCTTTGATCGTATGCATCCGGTTCTCCGCTTCATCGAAAACCGCGGAGCGCGGACCCTCAAACACTTCGTCGGTTACTTCCAT
>CADBLV010000325.1 GCA_902795555.1 uncultured Eubacteriales bacterium
GACGATTTTCGTGCAAATGATTCGAGCCAATGAAATAATGCCTTCAGGATCAAATAGCGTGCTGTTTCTTGTCCTTTCTCCGTAACCGCAATCTGCTGTTTTTCAGGATCTGCCATGAAACAGATCAATTTTTGCGACATTTTTTACGTCAGGTTTTAATTACATTTTATATGAGCGTGTTATCCTTCTTCTGTAAACCGCAAACGCAAGGAGGTGGAAGAATGGATTATCGGCACGAGATCAAACACGTGATCCCCGCCGGAGACGCGGCAGCCATCCGGACAAATCTGAGCGCGGTGGCGCATCTGGATCCCCATGCCCGGGAGAAGGGATATTATCGGATCCGCAGCCTGTATTTTGACGATCCCGCCGATACAGCCCTTCATGAGAAGCTGGACGGCGTCAACGAGCGGCGAAAGTTCCGCATCCGCTATTACAACGATGATTTGAGCTATATCATGCTCGAATGCAAAATGAAGCGGGACGGCGTAGGATGCAAGCCCCAGGACAGACTGACCCTGGAGGAAACGCAGAAAATCCTCCGCGGCGACATCGACTGGATGATCAAAAGCGGGCGTCCGCTGCTGGCCATGCTGTACGTGGACATGAAATCGCGGCAGCTTCGGCCGAAAACCGTGGTCGAGTATAAGCGCGTCCCCTTTGTCTACGGTCCCGGCAATGTACGGGTCACAATCGACTGGGCCGTCCGCACCGGCAGGCCTGCGGATTTCCTGAATCCGGATGGGCTCACCCTTCCCACAGAGGAGGATGTGATCCTGCTGGAAGTCAAATGGGATGAATATCTGCCCGGGATCATCCGCAAAGCGGCTGCACTGAAAAGCCGGACGCCCTCCGCGTTTTCCAAATATGCGGCCTGCCGCGTTTATCAGTAAAGATCCTTCCCCGTCCCCCCAAAGCAACGAACCCCATGAAATGATGAAATCATGAAACAGGAGTGTGAATAACCATGAGCTTCAACGACATCTTCAAATCCTCTTTCCTTCAGAATGTCACGGCCGTGTCCCTGACAGATATGGCGCTGGCGCTGGTGCTGAGTTTCTGTCTGGGCCTCTTCATCTTCTTCGTCTATAAAAAGACCTACGCCGGCGTCATGTTCTCCCTGGCCTTCGGCGGATCGCTGATCGCCATGACGATGATCACAACCATGGTCATCCTGGCCGTCACCTCCAATGTCGTTCTCTCTCTGGGCATGGTCGGCGCCCTTTCGATTGTCCGTTTCCGCACGGCCATCAAGGAGCCCATGGACATCGCCTTCCTGTTCTGGGCCATCGCCGGCGGCATCGTACTGGCGGCGGGGATGATCCCTCTGGCCATCGTCGGCAGCCTGATCATCGGTATCATCATGATCGTCTTCTGCAACCGCAAATCGTCCCAGAAGCCCTTCATCGCCGTCATCTCCTGCGACAATGGGGAAACGGAAAAGAAGGTGGCGGATTATCTGAAGCAGAATACCGACAAGGCGACCGTCAAGAGCAAGAGCGCTCAGAAAGGCGCCATCGAGCTGACCTGGGAAGTGATGCTGAAGGGTAACGACACCGACTTCATCACGAAACTGTCCGAGATGAATGGCGTCACAAGCGCTGTGCTGGTCAGCTATAACGGCGATTATATGGGGTGATCCCATGCTGAGAACGAAAACCGCGGACAGAATTGTCTGTTTCGCCTGCGTCTTCATGCTTCTCGCGGCCGTTTGCCTCTGGGGGATTGTGGAACCCGTGCGTGGCGACGGCGGCCATGAGATCGGCTATGAATCCCTGCTGTTTGACAAAAGCCGGGTTCACACCATTGAGATCACGGCTTCAAACTGGGAGGATATCATTGCCAACGCCACTGCGGAAGAGTATCAGGAATGTACCATCGTGATTGACGGAGAAAACCTCGGCCAGGTCGGAATTCGGGCCAAGGGCAATACCTCCCTGTCTTCCGTGGCCTCCCTCGGCTCCACCCGCTATTCCTTCAAGGTGGAATTCAACCACTATGTCAAGGGAAAGAAGTACCACGGCCTGGATAAGCTGAGTCTGAACAATCTGATTCAGGATGCCACGATGATGAAGGATTATCTGGCCTATACCCTGATGGGTCAGATGGGCGTTCCCTCCTCCCTGTGCAGTTATGCCCAGATCATCGTCAACGGCGAACCCTGGGGGCTGTATCTGGCGGTGGAAAGTGTGGAAGAAGCCTTCCTGGAGCGCAACGACATGACCAAAGGTGAATTGTATAAGCCTGACAGCATGTCCTTCGGCGGTGGCCGGGGCAACGGCCGGGATTTTGATCTGGAGAACTTCCGGGAGAAGGAAGATTCCTCTGAATCGACCGAATCGTCCGGAAGATCTGGATCTGCTGAATCGGTCAGCGGTACGGAAACAACAGCTGTGGCTGAAGCGTCTGCGTCCCCGGAAACCCAGGCGCCTGCGTCTGCGTCCTCTGAAGCGTCTGCGTCCTCTGAA
>CADBLV010000326.1 GCA_902795555.1 uncultured Eubacteriales bacterium
TGATGAAATGTCAGATGGACATCAGACACGTGGGCGATCATGAATGTATCTCCTGCGGCAAATGTATCGACACCTGCGCCCAGGGGGCGATTTCCCTGAAGTGCGGAAAGATCACGCTGAAGGGGCCGGAAACCGGGAAGAACGCCGATCCGGAGCCGGTGATCGCGAAACGGAAGAAGATCGGGCGGATCGTCTGGGGAGTCGCCATTGCGGTGCTGGTCTTCGCCGTGTGCTGGTTCAACCTCATTGAACCGGCCCTGGAAAGAGCCAATGAGCCGGCAGCCGCGGCCGTTGTCACAGAACAGACGACCGTTGAAACCGACACGACCGGAACAAAAGCTGCCTCTGAAACGGTAACGTCCGGAGCGGGAGAATCCGGAACGGTAACGTCCGGAACAGAGGAAGCGTCCAAGACGGAAACATCCGGAACGGAAATGTCCGGAGCGGAAACGTCCGGAGCGGAAATGTCCGGAACGGAAACGTCCGAAACGGAAGCGACCGGAGCAGAAGGACCCGGGACAGAAACAACCGAAGCAAAAGTATCCAGAGCGGACAAAGCAGCACAATCTCAGACTGTTCCCGCCGATCTGCCGGTCGGCTCGGCCGTTGGAAACCTGCTTCCGGACTTTACCACAGATCTGCTGAATGGAGGCGACTTCAGACTGTCGGATCACCGGGGACATGTCGTCATCCTCAATTTCTGGGGCACCACCTGCGCGCCATGTATTGCTGAGCTCCCGGACTTTGAGAAACTGAAGGTAGCTTATCCCGATGTGGAAATCCTCGCCATTCATGCGAGGGCCGGGGCCAAGAAGGCAAAAGCCTTCCTGGAAGACAAGGGCTGGGATCATCTGGACTTTGCCACAGACAGCAAGGAAAAGGGCATCATGAAGCTCCTGAATGTCTCGGAAGCCCTGCCCTCGACCATCATCCTGAATCCGCAGGGCGTCGTCACCTATCACGCCCAGGCGCCTCTGAGCTACGAACAGCTGGAAGCGCTGTATAAAGCGGCGCTGGATGGTTAATCTCATAGCATGACGGGTTCAGATTAACAGGGCAAAAGACACACCTCTTGATATAATAACCGGAATAAAACCGCGTTATCCGATCATGATCCTTTCTTCCGGGTATTTTGATCCCGTTTTAATCCGGCCCTGTCTTTTTGCTACAGCAACAGCCAGCGTCAGCGGGCCTACGCGCCCCAGAAACATCATCGGTAGCAAAACAGCCTGGCTTGCGGAAGATAAATTCGGGGTTCCTATCGAGGATACGCCAACCGTTCCCATCGCACTGGAAGCCTCAAAAAGGATATCCGCCAGCGGAAAACGGCCGTTTTCAATCAGGGAGATCATCAGTGTCCCTGTCAGCAGCGTCGTCAGAAACAGCACCGCAACAGCCAGCGCGCGCCGCAAAACATCGTCCGATAATCTGCGCCGTGCGACATTGACTTCACTTTCACCCCGAACGACGCTCAACATCATCAGCGCCAGCGTTGCAATGGTTGTGGTCTTGATCCCGCCGCCCGTGGAGGCCGGGGAAGCACCGATCATCATCAGAAGGCTGCTGAACAGTTTGGAGCCATCCCGGAATCCGGACAGATCAAAGGAATTAAATCCCGCTGTCCGCATGGTTACAGACTGAAAGAACGCGTTCAGGATTTTTTCTCCTTCATGGAACCCGGCAAGCGTTTCTGCATGGGTCCGTTCAACAAGCCAGTAAAAAACAGTTCCCGCAAGCAATAATGCAGCTGTGGTCATGAGCACCATCCGGGTATGCAGGGAAAGATTGCGAAAGCCCTGACGGTTCCGGGTGGTTTCAAGGATGACAGAAAAGCCAAGACCGCCGAGGATAATCAGGACCGCGATCGTCAGAAGCACCAGGGGGTCTCCTGAAAAGGCGGTCAGGCTGGCATAGCTGCCGAATAAATCAAATCCGGCGTTACAAAAAGCACTGACGGAATGGAACAAAGCCATCCATATGCCGTGTTTCCATCCATACAGCGGAATAAAACGGACGCAAAGCAGAATTGCACCAAGCAGTTCAATGGCCGTGGAAAGCAGCAGATACAGTCCGGTCAGGCTCCCCAGATCTGACAGCGACGATGCATTCATGGATTCACGGATCAGCATCCGGCCCTTAATGGAGATTCTGCGCCCGAGCACGACCATAATCATCGTGGCAAACACCATAAAGCCCAGTCCGCCCACCTGGATCAGCACCGTCAGGACAATCTGTCCGAACAGTGAAAAAGTTGTCCCCGTATCCACGACAACCAGCCCGGTCACACAGACCGCGGATGTGGAGGTAAAAAGGCTGTTAAAGAAACCGATACTCTGCCCGTTTGCAGCGGCAACCGGTAAAGCGAGTAAACCGGTGCCCAGAAGAATCACCGCCAGAAAGCCGAGCGTGAGGATGCTCTCGGCATGCCGGAAGCCGGTTTTCCCTTTCTGCTTTGTCGGGAGAATCATGGCGTTTCCTCCGGATTTCTGTCCTGTCTGAGCATACGATAACCGATACCGATATGCGTCTGGATATAGGACTGGGTGCCTTCGCCGGATTGCAGCTTTTTGCGGAGCATGGCCATGAACACCCGCAGTGAACCTACTTCTGCGGCGGAATAACTTCCCCAGACCTCTTTCAGAATATAATTGTGCGTCAGCACTTTGCCGGTGTTTTTTGCCAGCAGACACAAAAGTTTATATTCAATGGGTGTGAGATGTAGCTCACTGTCTCCGATATAAGCACAGCCCGCAGCATAATCTATATGCAGGTTGCCGTTCTCATATACGGCATTTTCCTGGGATGCGGGCTGCTGATCCGTGCTGATTCTGCGCAATGCCACACGAAGGCGGGCCAGCATCTCATCCACAGAAAAAGGCTTGGTTAAGTAGTCGTCTGCTCCGGTGTCCAGTGCCTCCACTTTATCCGTATCCTCCGTGCGGGCAGAGATCACGATAATGGGCATCCCGGACCAGCTTCGCACCTTGCGGATGATCTCAACCCCTTCCATATCGGGCAGGCCCAGATCCAGCAGCATGACATCCGGCTGATGGGTTGTCGCTTCGATCAGTGCCTCTGTTCCGTTCTGCGCCAGATGAAAACGGTACCCCCGGGTTTCAAGCGTAACAGCCATCAGATTACGTACCGCCGCATCGTCTTCCACGACCAGAATCAATGGTTTATTGCTCATATTCTTTCACCTCCGCAATCGGCAAAGTAAATTGGAACCTTGCGCCGTGTGGCCGGATGTTGTCTGCTCTGATTTCCCCGCCATGGGCCTGCACAATGGAGCGGCAGAGCGCCAGACCCAGGCCGATCCCCCGTCTGCTGTCCGGAGACCGTTTGACACCTGTATAGAACAATTCGAAGACTTTATCCTCATCGCCTTCGGGGATGCCCTGTCCTTCATCTTCCACCCAGAGAACGACCATATTGCCTTCGGGTTTCGAGCCGATCGTGATGCTGGCATTTTCCGGTGTATACTTCACCGCATTGTTAATCAGATTGATCAGTACCTGAACAATCAGGGCCGAATCCATTTCAGCCATCAGCAGATCATCCTGAAGGGTCACAACGATCTTTCGTTTGGCTGCGTTTCTGTCCAGATGACGCAATGCTTCTTCGATCGCATCGGAAACCAGTTCGGATTGAAGGTTCAGTTTCACCGTTCCGTTTTCTGTTCTGGTGATCGTCAGCAGGTTTTCCACAAGTCCGTTCAGCCATATGGCGTCGTCATAGATGGAGGCGTACAGGGCCTTCTTGCGGGAATCGTCCAGGTCTCCAAGGTCTTCCAGAAGAATGGCGGCATTTCCGGAAATGCTTGTCAGGGGCGTTCGGAGATCATGGGAAATTGCGCGCAGCAGATTAGCCCGCAGCGCTTCCTGCCGGGCGCTTTCCTCAATGCGTTGCTTCTCCCGTGTCATATGATCCTTTTCAAGTGCCAGTGCACATTCGTCAAGGATTGAGATCATCAGGTTTTTTCGGTATTCATCAATGGATGGAGCGTTATCCGCACGAATCCCGACAACCGCCCAGACCCTGTTTTTCCCACGAATGGCCATGTAAAGGCATTTGTTCTGAGGCCATTTGCGCGTGGAACAGCCTGCATGCTTGCCGTTCCGGCCCACCCATTCCACGGCTTCCCGCTCTGCCGGTAAATTCACCCGGCTGAAACCGTGATCACTTTCAATCTCATGAAAAACCGGCTGTTCCGCGAGCCTCCCGTCTGTCCGGTCATAGTACAGAACACTGTGTTCCAGCAGCCTGCACAGCTGCTGCAGCATCACCTTCAGAATGGCTTCTTTGTCTTCAGCCTTCTGCAGCAGCTGACTGGTGGAAAGCAGTACTTCTGTCTGATAGGCCTTGTTTGCTGTCTGTATGGACTGTGTTTTGATCCGGCTGGTTAAAGAACTGGACAGAATCGCAGCAGCAAACATCACGGCAAAGGTTGCGAAATAGTCGGGACTTGACACGAGGGAATAATACGGCTCCGTAAAAAAGAAATTAAAGATGATCACCGAAAGCAGGGAGGACAGCAGGCTGTAGATATAGCCGGTTGTAAACAGCGCGACAGCCATCACGCCCAGAATATAGATCAATACCACATTCGTAATGGCCAGGCCGATCGCGGAAAACAGAAAACCGACACCGGTACACAGTCCAAGAATCAGAACCGTCTTCACCAGATCTCCCAGGGTGAATTGTTCCCTCTGCAGTTTTCTTCTTAAGCTGAAGTGCCGGGAATCTTCCTGTAGATGATTCGGCACGATTATAATCTCCACATCCGGAGCAAGCTCATTCAGACGGGACATCAGGGTTTCTTTGCGGGAGAAAGAACTGCTCCCGCCGGGGCTCTTCCCCAATACGATCTTGGTAATTCCGCTGACCCGTGCATATTGCGCAATGGCTGTCGCAGGATCGTTTCCATAGACCGTTGTAATGACAGCGCCCAGACGTCCGGCCATATCCAGATGCTCATGAACTGTTTTTTCCTGCGCGTCGTTCTGCGTTTCCGAATCTTCCACATACAGCGCGATCAGTTCCGCACCGGTGGATTTGGAAAGCTTTGCGGCCCGACGAATCACGTCTGAACTGGTCGGTGACGCGGAAACACAAACCAGGATCCTTTCCCGGTCGGGATTCTTATCCGGCATGGTTTCCGCCTCCTTCCTGCAGGATCTGACAGAATATATTATAGCGCATCCCGTATAAAGAGAGAAACAAAGGTTCGCTGACGACATTAAAAATGCATAAAGAAAACTTTGCATACTTAACAGCGCTTCAATGCAACAGGGAAATGCTTAACACCGTGTTGACAAAAGATATGATACAGTAAAAATGCTACAATGATCCTCACATTACAGGAGGTTGTTATGAAAAACGTTCTCTTAATCGGCCTCGGACGCTTTGGGCGTCATATGGCTCAGACGCTGTCTGATCTTCACCATCAGGTGCTGGTCATTGATAAAGATGAACACAAAGTTCAGGAAGCCATGTCCTATGTGACAAACGCGGAGATCGGAGACGCAACCGACCCGGCATTGATTGATGCACTGGGAGTGAAGGACTTTGATTTATGTGTTGTAACAATGAGCCATGACCTGCAGGCCTCCCTGGAAATTACCGCTTTATTAAAAAAGAACGGCGCGCCGTTTGTTCTGGTCCGCGTGTCCCGGGATACGCATGCCCAGTTTCTGCTTTCCTGCGGCGCGGATGAAATTATCTATCCGGAGAAACAGATGGCTGACTGGGCTGCCGTACGATACAGCGGTGATCATGTGTATGATTATACCCGTCTGTCTCCCGATCATGCCATTTATGAAACAGAGATTCCTGAATCATGGGTTGGCCATACCATGGTCGAACTCGGGGTGCGCCAGCGGTATCGCCTGAACATCCTGGCTGTTCGCCGGAACGGGGATGTGGATCCCATGCCA
>CADBLV010000327.1 GCA_902795555.1 uncultured Eubacteriales bacterium
CATTGTCACCGGCCGGAATGAAGGAGCCATTCACTCCAGCAGTTCACGCGGCTGCGTGGCCACCAGCAAGTTCAAGGGAAAGACGATCCCCAACGGTGGCTGGAATCGTATCGGCCTGCTTTCTGTGTTCGACTACGGCACTACTGTGAACTGGGTCCTGGACCATATCGGCCGGAACAGAGGGCCTGTCCCCGACGTTCCTTTCCCCAACATCTCAGCAACCCACAAAGGAGGAAACAACCATGAACGTTATCATTCACGCCGATAATGGCGGCTCTGTGAAGCTCCGCCAAAGCAACGATCCGAAGCGCAGCGGCTATTTCCATCTGGGAGGAGATAAACAAGTTTAGGATGCATGCCGCTTTTCTTTTCGGAAAGGCGTTTTTTTTCTTGCGTCCGGATTGAAAAGATGGTATTTTGTCATTGTTGGGAAAAGCTGCTTATATCCTATCATTACAGAGCGCCGGATGGAGGGTGCCAGATGAAGCAGATCATTTTGCTGGGCGATTCGGTCCGCTTGCAGTATCAGGGAGCGGTTGGGGAGAAACTGGCAGATATTGCGCTGGTTTCCGGACCGGAGGAGAACTGCCGCTGGAGTGGCTATACGCTTAATTCTCTGCGGTTCTGGTTTCCTCAATTGCCGGTGCCCGACCTGGTTCAGTGGAACTGCGGCTTATGGGATATGGGGGATGATTATCAGGAAGGGCGGCATTTTTATCCGCCTGCACTTTATGAAGAAACCTGCCACCGGATCTGCCGGGTGCTCAGGAAGATCACGGGAAAGCCCGACCTTCCGCTTGTGATTGCTACGACGACCCCGACGATGCAGCCGGATCATGAGGACATCCGGCGGTATAATGATATCCTGAAGAAAGTGGCACGGGAGGAGGACGCGGCGATCAATGATCTGTATACTGTCGTTGCTCCGTCAAAGGAGTCAATGATCGGGGAGGATGGGATTCATTTGAACCCCGCCGGTGTTGCCGCTGTTGCGGAACAGACAGCCCGGATTCTCAGACAGATGTTGTCATAGGCGAATGTGATGAAAAGCGGAATGATGGGAGGATACACTATGTCAATACCTTTCGAACCCGAAGAGATAGACGATCTGGATGAATCTCTTCTGGAAACAATGGATCAGGAGGAACTGGCGGATTTCCGGGATGACCTCCAGGAAACCCTGGACCAGATGATGACCTTGGAACCGGATCCGGACGAGGACGAGGATGCATATTATGAGTGGCAGGACCGGATTAATGTATTGAATGATATGATTGATGCGATTGATTCGCGGATGGGGTGAGCGTATGGGTTACGGAATGGATCAGCTGCCGAAAAAGGTGGCTTCTCTGGTGAAGAAGCTGGCGAAACTGCAGCAGGAGAAAATCGCATATATACATTCTTCAGGCGGATACAGGCTTGATGACAATGATTTCTGTGATCATATGGGCCAGCTGGGCGAGAAAGGTGATAAGCTGATCGAGGATCTCTGCTGCACGAAGTTTGCCTTTCTGGATATCGGGATCATGGATCCGGATGATGGGGATTTCTACGCGGACAATCTTAGGGCGCTCGCTGAGTATTTCCTGAGCCTGTATGCGGAGGAACGTCAGGACGCTGAGATCAAAGCCGGATCATATAATGAGGATCTCTTCTATGCGGCCAGTTATCTGATTAATGAAGCCCGGACAGCAGAGGAACTGGACGAAATTGACGAAGAAGACGGGGAAGATGAACCCATTGACGAAGAGGATTATTACAGAATCCTGGCAGAGCTTGAAGACCAGTTCGGAGACCTGATCAGGGAAGAAGAAAAGAAACAGCCGGAAGGCAAAGTCATCCAGATGTTCGGGGAGAAGAAAGGGAAGAAGAAGTAACAGACCATTTGGAACGACCTCGTTTGTGATTTCCATATATAGGAAGAAACTCGTGAAAGTGCCAAAACTGGCAAACGCTAAACCCGCTAAGCTTTATAGCTCAACGCTTGCAGACGAAAAAACTGGCAAAGCATTTGATGAAAGATAAATTTTTCTGAAAGTTTCCGTTGGTTAGAATTTGTACCTGAAACAGATTTTGACGAATCAGAAAAAGATCTTGGAAAGTGAATAAAAACAACCTCTTTCAGGCTATTCCGACAGAGGTTGAAATCTGTTCATTGCTCATTTTTTGCTCTCAAAACGAGGCCTGCTGAATTCCGTTTTTTGGTCTTTTACTCCCTTGGTAAGGATGATGTCGCCAGTTCGAATCTGGCTATCAGCTCCATCGCTCCCAGGGACGTTGTTTCAATGGCTCCGGGGGTTTTTCTTTTGCTCAACATATCGGCTGTAGTGACTGGCTGTTTTCCAAAACCCTACCAAAAACCCCACCAGGGAACATCAGAATAATACCACCAAATCCCAAACCGGGCAAGACGCGCTTAGAAAGC